>JANOHG010000956.1:0-3300 GCA_031406375.1 Archangiaceae bacterium
GGCCGCCAACCGAACGATGATGTTCGGAATCCCCGCTGCCAATAAGCCTAACGCCGAGCCAGGCACCGGCCCGTCCCCGGCTTCGGCCGCCAACCGAACGATGATGTTCGGAATCCCCGCTGCCAATAAGCCTAACGCCGAGCCAAACACCGGCCCGACGCCCTCGAATCCGGCTTCGGCCGCCAACCGAACGATGATGTTCGGAATCCCCGCTGCCGACAAGCCCAACGCCGAGCCAATCACCGGCGCACCCGCCCCAAGCAAACCGATGGTTTTCGGCGCTTCCGACGCGGTGAACGAGCCCGGAAAACTCACCGAACAAACGGTGCGGTTAGGGCCTGGCGACCTCGAGCGGATGATGCGTGAACACCACGCGAAGCTAGGAACCGCGGCAGAAGGCACGCCGCCCGAAGGCGCTCCAGCGCAGGCGACCTCTCATAAGACCCAGATGTTCGCGATGGCAAGCATCGCGCCTGCTGAGGGAATCACCCCTTCGGATGGACGCGATGCCGTCGACCGAAGCGGTCAGGTTCAGGCGCCGAATCGTACCGCGATGTTCGCGATGACACCCGACCAGGCATCGCAGTCGCCGCTGATTGAAGCGGGTCCCCGGGCAGCCCGCTCGAACGCGCGCCTCGACCCGTCGCAAAAAGCGACGGTGACCCACGCGCCGGAAGGCGATGCTCCCGTCAATTCGACGATGATCTTCGGAGCGCGACCAGCACACCAGCAGGTTCTCGTGCCTGTCGGACGCAACACCAATCCTGATCTCAACGCGACGACAATGCCGAACCTGCCCAAGCTTCCGCGCGCGAAGCCGACGGACCTCGAAGTGAGCGCCGACGAGCCGGCTGTCTCGGAAGAAGACGCAGTGCTGGATTTGGCGAAGCAGGTGCGGCGGCGCAATCGGCTTGCGTTGATCATCGTCGCTGTCGCTGTTCTCGGTGCAATCGGCGCGGTGGGTTGGAAATTGTTCGGTGCGAAGCTGTTGGGCAAATCGGTGCCGATCGAGGCAATTCAAGGCGTGGAAAGCGCGCTGGCGGAATTGCGCAAAGACGACACCGCTTCGAAGGCGGCCGCGGTGAAGACGCTGCTGGCGATCATCAAGGCGCAGCCGGCGTTCGTCGACGCGCATGCCGGCGTGGTCACCGCGCTGACACTACAACTCGATGATCTTCAACAGCGCGCCAAGCGCCTTGATAAGGCCGCCGAGGAACGCAACACCCGGATCGTGCGCTACGGCAAAGAGAAGACACCCAGCGACTGGGACACCCGGGCCGCTGTGCTCACCGCCGAGGTTGAAGCCATCAAGAAGGACTACGACCCTCTCATCGCGAGCGCGCGCGAGCTCGAAGGCCGGCTGCGCGAGGCGTACAAGGCGATGCAGGTTGCAGTGTCGCAGGGCGCAGAGCTCAACCGCGCTGCCGAGCTCGCGCTGATCCGCGCCCAGGCGCTGTACCATGCGTATGGGGGCACCGATGAGGCGCTCAAGCTCACCAAACGCTACCAGCTGAAGTCCGAAGGCAAGTCCGACGGGTGGATCGATCTCGTGGACGCAGAGTACGCCGCGAATACGCGCGCTTCGCCCGATTTGATCGAAGCCGCGCAAAAGCAACTGACCTTGCTGCACGAGCGTGATCCCACTTTTTTCCGTACCTACGTTTTGGCGGCGCGGTTGAACATCCAGGGCAAGTTTTATGATGAGGCAGAGGCGGACCTTCAGACGGTCAGCGCGCTCAAGCCGCAGCACGACATCGCCAATGAGCTGACCGAATGGGTCAAGAAGCTCAAAGCGGAGAAAGTCGCGAAGGAACAAGAAAAGTCACCGGAGTGACTTTCGATATTTATCGATGGGCGAGCTTCGCCTCGATCGGCAGCAAGGTCGCATACCCCGCGAACAGCTGAGCGGTGAGCTGAGGCTTTTGCTGCGACCCAGCGGCCCGCAGGTAGTCATTGACTGGCTGCCCCGCGGGATTGACCGCCGAGTCGCGAAACTGAAGGTTCATCTTGTAGCGAACGACCCCGCGCGCCACCCGATGAATCACCCTCACCGTCCCATCCTCGCCGACGGTTTCGACCAACCCGATGTGGGTTAGCCCGTCATTCACGTGGCCGTCGCGGTTAAAATCGTACGTCTCACGAAAGAAGACCAGATCTCCGGCCACTGGGCGACCTCCTTCGAACAGCCGACCATGGGTCGACGCATACCGCCAAATTGCAGTGACGCCATTGTCACCCCGTTCACCGCCGCTGAGCAGATCCATTCCAAGCTGCGCGTACACGCCGCTCACGAGTCCCGTGCAGTCATCGCCGTACTTCTTTCCACCCAGGACGATTGCCCTCTTACCCACCAACCCCTGTGCCAGCTTCACTGCCGTGTCGCGCGCGCCCGGTGGTGCAGCCCGCGGCTGCGCAAGCCCTTCGTCGGCCGCCTCTTCCGAAGGGGTCACCCGAGGAGCCGCCGCGCGCGCGAAGGGCTGGTAGGCATTCTCAGCCCCGATGCGCCGACCACCCACCGGTGCCCCCGTCGCGCATCCACCGAGGATGAGCGCCACCAAAGACCAGACCCAAGCGCGTGTCATCGGCATAGGGTGGGCCGGCTGAGTGCTGGCGTCAAAATTCAGGCCCGAAGGGCGTTTGGGGTTTTGTTGGTATAGGGGGCAGGTGCTTCGACTGTGTACCGTGGGTCTGGTGTTGCTGTCGGCGTGTCGCGATGGTGCCTTTTCTTCAGCCCATCAGGCGAACACGATCGCTGGCTGGCGTGCCTACATCCAGAAGCATCCCAACGACGACAACAGTCAGACGGCCAACGAGTCGCTGGCCCAGCTCGAGTTCGAGCAGGCAGCGAAGGTTCACACCGTCGTCGCCTACAAGCGGTTCATCGAGGAGTTTTCCGATTCGAGCAACGCCCCGGCTGCGCGCGCGTTGCTCGAGGGGTTGAGGTTCAACGCCGCCGCGAAGAAGGGAACTGCGCGGGTGCTGCGCCAATTTCTTCGTGACCATCCCGATGGTGCGCACGCGACGGAAGTCGACGGGCTGCTGCGAACCGCGCAGCTCAAGGAACTGACCGGGCTTCAAGACGCCGAATCGCTGGAAGCGATCGCAGCGGCTCATCCAGACGATGCGCGCGGAGCTCAAGCGGGCCAGCAACTCGACGACAAAGCGTTTGCAAGCGCAGGAACAGCGGCGCAGTGGTTCGCGTACCTTCGCGACTACCCCGCGGGTGCGCACCGCGACGAGGTGAGGGTGAAGCTGCTCGACTCGCAGCTGCAGGGGTTGTTGGTCTCCGGGTTGGTTGCC
>JANOHG010000972.1:0-4038 GCA_031406375.1 Archangiaceae bacterium
CCAGGCCTCGGGGTCGAGTTCACTTCGATGGACGCAGAGGCCGCGCAGTTCATCGATGAGCTGGTCAAGGTTCGGCGAAGCGTGGGTGCGAACCGAAGTTTCTTCAGAGACGATCCGCGGTCCGCGAAGTGAGAGCTGCACCCGTTTTTCGGACACCCTGCCCGCCAGCTTCTCGCGCTCGGATTTCGCGTTGTGCCGCCCGTCCTTTGTGCGCGCGATGAACTTCGGCGCGACTTTCTGGAAGCAACCGACCACGGGCTTTCGCAACGCCCAACTGCTCTTCAGCGCTTTGACCGTCATTTTCGGCGTCGCCTCGGTCGTGTACGCGGTGTTTCCGACGCGAATCGCGGCCGGGTTCGCGCAGCTCGATCTGGTCTTCGGCGGAAGCGGCCTTGCCTACCCCGAGCCTCAATGCCGCATTTGGATCTCTTTGGCCGCCGCCAACGTGGCGACGTTGAGCTTGCTGTCGTTCGGACTGCTTAAGGATCTCAAGCGAAACCGAGCGATGCACCTGCCACTGCTCTTCATGAAGACGGCGAGCGCGCTGCTTTTCCTTGGCTGGTTCTTCGCCTTCCCCGATGCGCGCTCGCTTTTGATCGCGTTCGTCGGCGACTTCTTCACCGGCGTCGCCATCTGGTGGTTGCCCCGCCGCGCGTTCGCCGAGCTCGAGCAGAACCTTGAGTCGAAGTTCGTCTCGATTCTCGGCTCGTAGGGCCGTCAATCGCCGTTCAGCTCGCATCGCCGCGGCGGTGACGGCGCTTGAGTATCAAGCACGGACCACGTGCGAATCGGCCAAGAGTGCGACACACTTCGATGGGGCCAGGGCGGATGACGTCCGACCGGCTGCTGCACGCCGCCGACGAGGCGATGTACCGCGCCAAAGTCGCGGGGCGGAACCGGGTGGTGGTCGCAGAGCCAGCGTCGCCGTGAAACGCGCCACGCGCTTCACGCAGTTCAGTTCGGCAACGAAGCCTGCGGTGATGCTCATTCAGTCGCAGACCTGCTCGAACGAATAGTCGAGCCTGGCGTTTCCCATCGACGCGACGATCTTGTGCTGGCCTTTGTGGCAGATGGCGCCCTCGAGCCCGCCAACGGTGAAGTTCATCAGCGAGAAGTCGCTGGGGAGAGGAACGTACGCGCCAACGACCTGAACCGTGGCACCGGGAGTCGGCGTCGTCAGGCGCCCGGCCCCACCCACCGCCAGGCTGCCATCACGAAGGACCCACGCGAGCACGAAGGTGGGGCCCCAGGCGGTGATTTTCGCTGGCGCGACTTCGCCCAGTCGGTTGGCATCCGCGTCGACGCAAACCACCCGCTGACAGGGAAGACTCGCGCGCAGGTGCACCTGGCCGAAAACGACCTCTTCGAGCGCGGCGACGCGAATCGTCTGCAGCCGCTCGACCTGCCCCGATCGGAGGTGGAGCGTCACGATTCCCTCCTTGAGCCCGCGGACGGTGTACTGGCCGTTGGTCGAGGTGACTTCCACGATGCCCGCCGGTTCCGCCGTGACCGAGACGATGCCGGCGAGGGTGTCGCCCTCGTTCATCGGCTGGGCGTTGTACGAAAAGCTCGAGCCCGGGAAGATCGCGTTCGGCCCGGGGCAGCTGTACTCGAGCACGCACTCGAGGCCGATCGCATCGACGGGGGCGAAGCCCACCGAGGCCGAGTCGGTGAGAAGGGTCCCATCGGCAAGTCGGGCACTGACGCTGAGGGTGAAGGTTCCCTCGACAAGCCCGGTGACGCTGACGCCTGTCTTGTTCGAGATGACGACGCTGCATCCGCCCTGATCGCACCTGGCGTCGAGCACTTCTTCCACTGGGGAAGTGATGTCGGCGAACTGGCACCTCACTGCGCTAGGGCTGCCGCTGAAGCTCAACGGGGTGGCGTAGCTCGCGCAGTCGTACCTGCCCTTGTCGGCGCGGCGAACGAGCACCTCAGTCGCCTGGCCGATTGCACTCGTCTGGGCGAAGAAATCGAGGTTGCCCTGTTGGCCGTTGTTCAAGTTGCGAACCTCGCTGTACCGATTGCTTCCGACACACCCAACTGCGAGGGCGATCACCAGATAAGAATGCTTAGTCATGTGGGTCGCTAGAGCAAAGGGCGCACCACGGCTCGTCCCCCGAGGAGGACCCCTGATGTCGTGCAGCGCAATGCACAACTGTGCAGCCGATGGGCAAACCCTGCGTCGGCCAGAAACCGGACCTCGGCAGGGAATTCACCGGCATCGCCGCGGGATCGGCATCAAGGGCAAACGACCAGACTTGCCTTGACCATCAATGCATAGCTTTAGCCTCGCATCGACGCGGCGATGAGGCGCGCGATGTTCATGAACGAAGGTTGCGCTTCGAGTTCAGCGAATCGGTGCATCAGGTTCCAACCGTTCTTCTTGGCGATCGACACGATGGGTGCCTTCCCTTCGCGAAACGGCGCCCAATGAACTGACTTCTGTGGCTTGTCGAGCATCAGGACGTTGTTCACCACGCCGTGGCCCGATTGGATGTCGGTGGGCAAATTCCCCGGAAAGGCCCCCCACGTCGCTCCGGCTGCCATGTACGCAAAGGCTCCCCAGGTGTTCACGCAGACCGAGCCATAGCGAAGACGGGCGACGGCGCGATCGACTGCAGCGGCAACCGCGGGGTCAGCCATCGATTGCGGGTGCACGACGAGGCTCACCGCCAGGTTTCCCCAAACGCGTTCGTTGACCAGGTCGACGGCACGTTCGAGGTACTCGGGAATCCCCGCGGCCTCGACGGTGGATTCGGCGAGCACCGAGCAGAACGATTCTTCGCGAAAGCAGATCTCTGCCTGATTGGCGGGGTCAACCCCGGCGATCAGTGTCCAGGGCAGGTGACCTGCAGTGCTGCCTCCGAAGCGCTCGGCATTGGGGTGCGCCTGAATGAAGCGCGCGTGCTTTTCCATCGCACCGGGGAAGTAGGCCGGCCGGGTCGGAACCGCGGCGAATACTTTGCGCAGCTCGTCGAGCAGTTGTGCGCGACCAGGCCAGCTTGCGTGCTGAACGAGCAGCCGTGGCGAAAGGCAGTTGAAGCTCGCGTTGAGGCCGTGCATTGAAGCGACGTGAAGCGCCTGATAGCGAAAATCGTTGGCGGTCCACGGACCTGGAACGACGATCACCGGCGTAATGTTTCCAAGCTCTGCGGTGAAATGTCGGGTGTTGGCGCGATCGCTGCTCGCCTTGCGCGCAGCACCCGTTGCCCCATTGCCGAAGACAATCGCTTCATAGGTGCGATCGGACCCCGTCAGGTGCAGCACATCCACCTCGGGGTGGTCACACAGGTAGCCGCTCGCGGCAACGTCGCCTTCGACAATGGTCAGAAAACCCGGCTCGACGAGCGGCGCAAACGCTTCGCGCAGCAGCGGGCCGAGGTAGGCGTTCACCGGGTGTACCTTCAGCACCACGACGCGGTTCTCGACGAACATTGCATGCAACAGGTCGCCCGGAACCAGCAGCGAGGCGTTGCCCGCTGCGAGAATCACCACGAGCTCTGCGCGCTCGGACGGCTTGCGCAAGCGCAGCGCCTGATTCGCGACGACGTCTTCCCGCTGGACTCCAGGCATCAGCCAGACCTCGGCCTTTGATCCCGGGCTCCCCATTTTGTCGGCCTTGTCGCGGGGAGCCACCGGAACGACGACCTGACCGTCGGCTCTGACCGACATCGCGCCAGGAATCTGAGGAACACCATGGGTGATGATCTCTTCCAGGCTGCGTTGCAAGCTGCGCAGGAGCTTTAGCGTCCCTGCCACGAACGCCCATTCCTCACCCGCGGCGGTCGTACCCACCGCGACCCCCTTCGCTGCCGCAGAGCTCGCCACCCAGCGAGGCGAGACGCGGTGGAAGCCGTCGCGACATCTGCCAAGCAGAAGAATTCGTTCTTGGTGAGAGACACGTGGCCACGCAATCCTGGCTGCCTCGCGACGAACTGCTTCGTCGAGCGCAGGAAAGGGCGTCACGAGAGCCATCGTTGAAGGTGATGCGGTCGTCTCCATCGCAAAACGCTATCACCGTCGCGCGATCACCAT
>JANOHG010000977.1:0-2160 GCA_031406375.1 Archangiaceae bacterium
GAGGCGCCGAAGACCGGCAACCTCGTCATCCGCGTCACCAACAAGGAAATGAAGCCGATCGCCAAAGCGTCGGTGAAGGTGGGCAGCAGCTCGGGGGTGACCGACGAGCAAGGCATCGCGAAATTCGCGGGTCTGTCGCCCGGGCCAATCGCGATCGCGGTCACCGCCGACGGTTACAACCCGGCGGAAGAGGCAGGCAGCGTGGTGGCTGGAAAATCTTCGGAAGTTGTGGTGTCGGTGGTCGAAGTGAAGAAGCGGATTCCAGCGACCATCAACGGCCTGGTGCGCAGCACCGCGGGAGGAAAGCCTGTCGCGGCAGATCTCGAGATCCCCCAGATGAAAATCAAGACGCGGGCAACCACTTCAGGGGCCTTCTCTTTCCGGCTCGAAGGCGGAACATACACGGTCAACATCTCGGCTCCTGGGTACCTGCCTCAGCGCAAGAGCGTCACGGTGAAGGATGGCGACCAAGCGATTTTCAACGTCGACCTGCATCCGAAGTGACGCGGACGATTCGACTTCGCGCGGTGCGCATGAACCCAACCGACCGGTGCCAGCGCTCATTGTTGATCGCACTTGCGGTGGGTGCGCTCGTGTCGTGTTCGAAGGGCGCCGACAATCAACCCGATGCAGCGCGCGCGAAAAGCGCATCAGGGCACCTGGAATCGGTGAAGGGTGAAGTGAAGCTCGAGCGCGAGGGCAAGTTAGCGCCTGCCCAGCTGGGCTACCTCTATGTCGGCGACGCAGTGGAAACCGGCGAACGGAGCGAAGCGAAAATTCGGTTTCCGCAAGGGCGAATCGTCGAAGTTGGGCCTGACGCGCGCTTCACCCTCTTGGAAGGTGAAGGAGGCCTGGTGCTCAACGTCGCCCGCGGGTTTGTGCTGACGCGGGTACCGAACTCGACGCCTGCCGCCCCAGGCGAGCCAGAAGAGCCGCGGGTGTCGCTGTCGATCCTCACTCCGTTTGGCCTCACGCGGGTGGGAAGAAGCGAAGTCGCGATCGACGTCGGCAAGGACTCGGCGACTGTCGAGGTGAAGATCGGGATGATCGAAATGGTTTCGCGCAATGGCGAAGTCACCAAAGCGAGCGCAGGCGAAAAGGTCGCGCTGGGTGGCGAGGGCACCAAGGCGCCGATGATCCTCCCCACTGTTCAGGTGGTGATTTGGTCGGGCGGCAGCTCGGAATTGAAGAAGAAGGACACGAAGGTCTGGATCTCAGTGGGGAAGAAGCCGCTGGTGCTGGGAGAAGGGGACCTGATGCGGGTGAAGGATGGCCGGACGACGCTGCAGCCCGAGGGCTCGTCGACGAAGCTCGTCTTTGCTCGGGGAGCCGAAGTGGCTTTCCTTGGAGCGTCGCGAGGCGATGGAGTCGAAGAAACGCAGGTTGAGCTGAAGAAGGGTGAGGTGGCTGCAACACTTCCGCCCAATCAGAAGAGTCGTCTGAAGCTGGGGGGAGGCGTGGCGTTGATGAGCGAGCTGGGCGGGCAGTTCACGCTGACGCGGACTGCGCTCGGCTATGACCTGAACGCGCTTGCGGGTGACCTGCGAGTCGAGCGCGAGGGAGCCGAGCCGAAGGTCGTCAAAGGAGGCCAGTCGGCGAAGGTGCGCGCCAACACCGTCGAAGTGAACGACCCCTCGCGCGATCAGCTCTCGTTGCCGTCTCGGGTAGGAATGAAGGTCTTCCATACCGGACCCAGCCGCCTGTCGTTGTATTGGGATGGAGAAGAAGGAAAGGCTTACCGGGTCGAAGTCGCCAGCGGACCTTCATTTAGCGATCCGATGTTGGCGGGCCTGGTGCACCAGCGGTTCATTTCAGTGCCGGTGCCAACCCGGGGCAACCTCTACTGGCGGGTATTCGACGGAGCGAAAGAGATCGATCGCGGCAGCGCGCATTTCGCTCCTGAGCCGCGCAGCCGCGCAGAGCTGGATCTGCGGCGCAACGAAGTTCAGGACGGCGCGGATAAGACGACGATTTTCTATCAGGACAAACCGCCTGCGGTGACGTTCAGGTTCGCAGCCGACCCCGATGCGGCAAAATACAAGGTCGCTGTATTCAAGGAAGGCGAGTTAGGCACTGCGCTGGTCGAGCGCTCGGTGAAGGACACCGAAGTGGTGCTCGATGGTGCGCTGGCCGAAGGTAGGTACTTGTGGAGCGTGACGC
>JANOHG010001014.1:0-2698 GCA_031406375.1 Archangiaceae bacterium
CAGGCAAATTCGCAAGCGCTGGTCGCAAATGTCTTGTTTGGCCTCGGCGGCGCAATGATGCTGGCAGGCGGGTTCGTCTGGGTGGTCGGTGCCAATACAGCCGACTCGCCGAGCGTCTCGATTGCACCGACGGCGGGTGGCGTGGTTGCCAGCGGCACCTTCTGAACCTCATCGAGCGACGACGCTCGGCTGCGAGTAATTGAGCTCCCAGACGAGTGCGGAAGGATCCGACGTGTGGTCGCCGAACGGATTCTGCGGCGTCCACGCAGCGACCGCGAGCCATCGTCCGTCTGGCGAAAAGCGCACCCGCCGCACCGCCCAACCGAACGCCTCTTTGTGGGCCGCCTGGCCCAGGTGCAACCGCACCGTCTTGTCCCAACCGCCGGTGGCGAGCAGCGCTCCATCTGGGCTGATGGCTGCGGTGGAGACCACGCCGCGGTGACCGCGGTACTTCTCAAGCACCGCGCCGGTGTCGGCATCGACGCGGGCACCCACATCCCATTCCCGCTCAGGCTCGACCTCATTGCGCTTCTCGCGCTCGTATACTTCAGGGGTGCGTTCGCCCTTCGTCTGGCTGAAGGCGAGCCCGAGCACCTTGCCCGCGTGGTCAATCGACAAGTCATTGAGGTAGGCGGGGAAGTTGAATCTGCGAATTTCGGTGAGGGCCAGCAGCGGCGCTGGACTCTCGTTCGCGACTTCTGCGCCGCGTCGCTTGAGCAACGCCTGGCCCAACGCGTCGTCGAACGCGAGCTCGATTCTCTCATTGAAGCCCTGTCCAATCACCCCTTGCGCGTCGGCAGGAATGCAGGCGTCGCAAATCACAGCGTCGAAGTTCTCGAGCGAGAGGCCTTTGAACGACAGCCGAACTCCGCGCGCGATCCGGGCGAGCTGAGTTCCGAAGCTCGACGTCACCCTCATCGTCTCGGTGAGACGTGAGGGGTCAATACCGACGGCTTGCGCTACAGACGTGCGCAGCAACACCACCTGCGGCATCCGTGCATCGAAGGCAAAGAGCACCGGCGCAACTTCGTTGAGCGTCCCGCGCAGCTGCGCGAAACCGTTGGTGCGCTCGAAATGAACCGCCGCAGTGTCGGCGGCCAGCTGTCTCTCTGCGGTCGCCATCACCGCCACCGACTTGTCCCAACTGGCGGTGAAGAGCCGGCCATCGGCGGCGAAGGCCAGGCCCCTGATTTGCGCCTGGTGCACTCGAAGCTCAGTCGCGAAGCGGAGCTCGACCGCAGGCGACTTGGGGACGAGCAGAAGCACGGTCACCTGCCCCTTCTCGCTGCCGACCGCCAGGTAACGTCCACCGGGATGAAACGCGACAGTCACCAGCGGCTCTTCGGCAAGCCAACCGCCCACCGCGACACCGCTGTTGGCGTCGAAGAGCCTCACGCTGCCGTCGCGGCTGACGGCTGCGACCCAAACGCCATCGGGTGAGAACGCGACGCTTTCGACATCGTGTGCGTGAGGGTTCACCGACGCTTCACAGACTTTCTTCGGCGGCTGACCAACCGCCCACACCAGGACATCGAAGGTTTTCATCCCCATGCGCGAGAGCGCGACCCGCTTGCTGTCGTCTGAGAACTTCGCGTCGTAAATGAAGTCGACCTCGTTCAGCACCACCGGCGGGCGCAAGCCCGTCACCGATCCATGCAGGTATCCGCCGTTCGCCTTCAACGCGGCAATCGTCGAATCCGGCAGCTGCGGCACTGTCTTGCAGGTGCTGAAAATCAGAGCAGCGAGGCAAAGACCGCAGCGCATCTCACCCTTCCGGCTTGCGTGCCGGAAGCTCTTTGATGCCCTTGGGCTCGATCGACAACAGGAACAACGGCTTCTGCGCTTCTCGGCCGTCGTCGAACCGCGTCGTGCCCGTCGCTCCTTCATGCGCCTTCACCGCAGCGAGGCGATCGCGAAGCTCGGTGCGGGTCTTCGGAGCGGCCTTGTCGATCACCCCCTTCAGGATGTGCGCGGTATCGAAGCCGATCGCGTCGAGAAGCGTGGGCGAGAACTCGCGGTAGGCGTCGTGAAAGCTGTCGACGAAGGTCTTCGTCGCTGGGCGTTTGCTGTTCTCGTAAAAACCATCGACGTACACGCTGCACATCACGAATTTTCCGCCGCGCTCGATGAGTTCGAATTCCTGGGTCTGCCGATTCTTCGGCGAGGACCAGGTCGACGGGCCGAGCAACGTCACTGTCTTCAGCTTCGACTTCCCGGTGGCTTTCTGGATCTTCTCGAGGTCTTTCTTGTCGCAGGCGTTGGTGACGATGTCTTCGACTGCGAGCGCGGGCGCCACCAACGACACCCGCTGCCAGGTGTCGGGCAACAACAACGCTTCGAAGTCGATCACCGGGTCGAGCTGCTTCTTCAGCTTTTCGATCGCCTTGCGCCTGCGAAAGTCGTCGAGACGTTCCTCGCGCACTTCGCGTAGACCTTCGAGGTACTCGGCGCGGTCTTCCATGTGAAGCCGACCAACCAGGCTGCGGGCCTCTGGGGTGAAGGTAGTCGCGTCGTGGTCATAGCTTTCTGCGCCGCGAATCGTGCCGCCTCGCTTCTCGACCGCAGTCCAGAACTCGTCGGACAGCTCGACGCCAAAAGGAATGTTTGGGTAGAGAACCGCGAAGGATTTGTAGCCGAGCGTGCCCATCGCGTAGTCGGCCAGCGCTTCGGCTTGCTGCGTGTTGGTGACCATGTTGCG
>JANOHG010001027.1:0-2927 GCA_031406375.1 Archangiaceae bacterium
GACCTCTGCCTTCGGCAGCTCGAGGCCAAGCAGGTAGATGCCGAGCGCAACCAGGCCGGTCTGGCACATCGTCTCGATTAGAATCACGCCAGGCGTCACCGGGTTTGAAGGAAAGTGGCCCGCATAAAACGATTCATCTGCGCGGTAGGTGTATTCACCCACTGCCCGCGTGTCGGTGAGTTCAATCAAGCGGTCAATGAACCGAAACGGCTTCTGCTGCGGAATCAGCGCGAGAACTTCGTCGGAAGTCAGCATCACGCCTGGCTCCTATCCATGATGCCGCCAACGCTCTTCTCCGACTGCTTCGGATAGTCGGGGTACGCGATGCCCTGGAACATGCCGACCTTCGCGTCCTTCACCTGGTAGATGAGCTCGCCGTCGACGAGCACCTTCGCGGTGCCGACAGCGACCGCCGAGCCTGATTCTTTGAGCAGCGAGAAGCGGCGGATCTCGACCTCGTAGCGAACGACTTTGTTGTACGGGCGGATCTGCCCTGAGAATTCGACTTCCTTGCAGCCGAGCGCACGCCCCGAGCCCGGGGCTCCTGCCGCCGCGCAATACAGGCCCACCAGTTGCCACACCGCGTCGACGCCAAGGCAACCGGGCTGAACCGGGTCACCGCGGAAGTGGCATTGGAAGAACCAATCGGTGAGGTGAATGTCCTGTTCCCCAATGATTTTTCCGCGCGCACCGTTGCGCTGCAGTTCGACGACGCGATCCACCATCAACATCGGCGGTGCGGGCAGTCGGATAAACTCAGCTGGAGGGTCATCGACCAGGTTTCCCTGCGACAAACCAAACAGCTCTTCTCTCGAATAGCTGCCGCGCGCGATGAACTCGGAGTACTTCATTGAGCCCCCACGTTGATTTGCATTCCCGCCCAGGTCAGCCCAGAGCCCACGACCACCAACACCAGCGTGTCGCCGTCGGAAAGGGTGTCCCAAACACCGGACAGCACGCTGGGCGCTCCGGCGGCGCCGGTGTTTCCAAAATCAAACACGTTATGGAAGTGATTCTCAGGCGAAATTCCTGCCCTCCGAATCACTGAATCCAACATCAACCCATTGGCCTGATGACCGATGAACTTCACCTGGCCCCCCGTCTTGGTTGCGCGGGCGCGCGCCGCCGGAAGCAACTGCTCGAGACACAACAACGTCGTCTTGATGGCGAAGCGCTGCACTGCGCTGCCGTTCTGAGCGAAGTGCCCGAAACGGGGCACGGTGACCTGGCCCCAACCGGCGGGCGACGAGTTGAGCATCGTCGCGACAATCTGAAGCCGTGAGGGAACCTCGGCCGAGACGATCGCCGCGCTGGTGGCATCACCCCACAACACAGCGGCCGAACGGTCTGCATAGTCGACCACCCGGGTGGTGTTCTCGGGGTTGACGACGAGCACGAACTTCGGCAGCGGATTCATCGCCCCGAGCAGGTGCAGCTGAGCGCCGAAGCTCGAGCATGCCGAGTTGATGTCGAGCGCCGGCGCTTCGATTCCCAGCGCCGCGGCGATGCGACACGCCTCTGAAGGAATCTGCATTTCAGGCGTGCAGCCGCCGCAGATAACCATTCCGATGTCCGCGGGCTTCAGCCCTGCCCGCTGCAGCGCCGCCAACCCCGCGCGCCGGCCCGTCTCGACGTTGCTGTAAAGCGCCGCCTCTTGACCTGCACGCACATCGGCGTTGCGCGTGGTGCGGATGTAGTCAATCGGCAACACGGTACGACGGGTTGAAATCCCGACGCGCTCGACGATCCACTCATCGCTGGTGCCGATGTCGAGCTCCTCGAGGAGCTTGTTGTCGATCACATTCTCGGGGTGAAAGTGCCCAACGCTGTGAAGGTAGAGCGGCCTCATCCCGCGATTCGCTCGCCACCATCGCACCGCAACAGCGCGCCGTTCACCCAACGGGCTTCGTCGGTGCATAACAGGCAGATGAAGTCGGCCACGTCGGAAGGCAGGGTCAGCCGCCCCAGCGGGTTCTTCGCGCGCGCCTCGGCCTTCATCCGAGCGCTGCCGGGAATCAGCCGCAGCGCAGGCGTGTCGGTGACGCCCGCTTGAACGATGTTCGAACGAATTCCATACGGCCCCAACTCGACCGCGATCGCGCGAGACACCGATTCGAGCGCAACCTTCGCCGCTGCCACTGCCGCATAGCCACGCCACGCAATCTCATTGCCTTCGCTGGTCATCCCCAGCACGCGTGCGTCCTCGGCAAACAGCTTTCGCGCGAATAGATCCTGAGTCCACGTCACCAGGCTGGTGCCCATCGCATGAACGGTTCGCGCGAAGTCTTCGTCTTCGAGCAGGGCGTCCGAGTCGGAAACAGGCACGTCGAGCAGGCTTGCGAGTGTGTCGGCGGCTCCGGTTGCGAAGGCGGCACGCACGGCCTCGGCGAGCACGGCGCGATCGATCTTCAGCTGCTGGGCGAGCAGGGTGGTGGCCTGGTCTGGGGCGGGGAAAGGGGGCGCGATTGGCTTCAGGTTTCCAAACGCAATCGAGTGCATCAGCAGCCGCACCTTCCCCTTCGCGCCCATCGCCGTTGCCAGCGCTTCCATCGACGTCGTTCGCCCTTCCAACGAGAGAGCGTCGAGGTTGAGCGCGAGGAATCCGATGCCAGTGGCGCGAAGCGCTTCGAACTTCGGCTCAATCGCGGCCATCGCCCCCTTGCGGTCGCGGTGGACGATGGCGACGTTCATTCCATGCTGCACGAGCTTCTGCGCGGTGGCGAGGCCGAAGCCGCTGCTGCCGCCGAGGATCAACGCCCACTGGCTCTTCTCGAACGCGATCACGCGATCAGCCCCTTCTCGACGGCTTTCACGGTGAGGATCGCGGTGACGTCGCGGCCAAGCGTCTTGAAGAACCCGCGCAGCGGGCGGTTGGGCCCCACTTCGTAGATCTGCTTCGACGCCGCGGCGAGCGCGCGCATGTTGCT
>JANOHG010000771.1:0-2544 GCA_031406375.1 Archangiaceae bacterium
CCTTTTCGGCGACTGGCTGTGGGAGAACTTCGAACAGCAGCGCCACCACGAAACTCATCACCGCGGCTCCGAAAATGACGTTGGCGGTCGCCGCAGATGCGCGCGCATTGTCGAGGGCCACCGAGGCTTCACGCGCAATGCCAATCGTCTCGGCACGCTTCGCTTCACCTTGGGCAGAGTAAGCAAACGCGAGACCCACAACCAGGAAGCCACCGCCAAACACATAGCCATAGCGGTGGCGTGCAAAGCCGACTGTCGGCTTATCGTCCTCGGGTTTCGCGCTGAGCTCCGGCTTCTCAGTCGCCTTCTTCGGTTCCACCTTGGCGGCATGCGGTTCGATGTTTGGTTTCTCGCTGCTCTTCTTTTTCCGCTTCGGCGTCAGTGAGAGATCTTCGAACTTCCTCTCGTGCCTTGGCTCTGCAGAACCCCCTTTCGACTTCCGCTTCGGCTTTGTCTCATCGGCGTCTGCCGCATTGTCATCCTGGGCGCGCGCCGAAAACGGCACGGCCAAGAGCAAAGTGAGCAACATCGGGAGAGTGCGCCTCATGCGGAGGCCGACTATACCCCCGCGCAATGCAGGTGCACGTGAACGGCGAAGCGCGCGAAATCGCACCGGGTGCGACGGTGTCTGCGTTGCTGCTGACAATGAAAATTGACGCGCAACAGGTCGCTGTCGAAGTGAACTCGCAGGTAGTTCGCCGGGCGAATCACGGCGCGGTACAGCTGCAACAAGGCGACCAGGTCGAGATCGTCACTTTCGTAGGAGGAGGCTAAAGATGTTCACCATTGCCGGTAAGAGTTTCACCTCGCGGCTGATTGTCGGCACGGGCAAGTACCCGTCGCACACGGTGATGAAGCAGTGCCACGAGGAGTCCGGTGCGCAGATGGTCACCGTTGCGGTGCGAAGACTCGATTTGAAAGCCCAAGGCGAGGCGTCGATGCTGCATTGGCTCGACCGGTCGAAGCTGACGCTGCTGCCCAACACCGCCGGTTGCTACACCGCCGACGACGCAGTGCGGACCTGCCGACTGGCTGAAGAGCTGGGGCTGTCGAAGTGGGTGAAGCTCGAAGTGCTCGGTGACGAGAAGACGTTGTTTCCCGACGTGGAAGAGACGCTGAAGGCGGCGCGGATTCTGGTGAAAGAAGGTTTCACTGTTCTGCCCTATACTTCCGACGATCCGATCGTCGCGCGAAAGCTGGAGCAGATTGGGTGCGCTGCGGTGATGCCGCTGGCCGCTCCGATTGGCTCTGGTCTGGGCATTCGCAATCCGCACAACCTGCGGCTGGTGATGGAAGCGGTGAAGATCCCGGTGATTGTCGATGCGGGGGTGGGTACGGCCAGCGACGCGGCGATCGCGATGGAACTGGGGTGCGACGCGCTGTTGATGAACACCGCGATCGCGGCTGCGCGCGAGCCGGTGAGAATGGCGCGGGCGATGCGGCTGGCCGTCGAAGCAGGTCGAGAAGCGTTTCTCGCGGGCCGGATTCCGATGAAGGCGTATGGCTCGGCATCGAGTCCCATCGACGGGCTCGTCGGTCGGTAATCGTTGCTTCCGAAGTGGATAGTGATCACCGATTGGGCGCTGGGTGAGCTCAGGCTCTTTCACCAGCTCGAGGCCGCGCTGGGGGCGCAGGTGCCGGTTGCGGT
The DNA here is from genome assembly GCA_031406375.1 of Archangiaceae bacterium. Taxonomy (GTDB): domain Bacteria; phylum Myxococcota; class Myxococcia; order Myxococcales; family Myxococcaceae; genus JAGSPQ01. Next base: position 1,649 of record JANOHG010000771.1, read on the forward strand.
GCAGCATCGCAACGCGCAGGCGAGCACCCGCTTGTACTTCGAGCAGGGCGAACGGCTGAAAGCGCTGTGCGATCGCTTCGGCGCTCCGCTTTTCGTCAGCGCGCGCCTCGACGTCGCGCTGGCGCTGAAGGCTCATCTGCACCTGCCCGCGTGGGCGCTGAGCGCGGGCCAGGTGAGACACCGCTTGCCGCCTGGACGCTGGCTCAGCGTCGCAGTGCACAACCCGGAAGAGGCGGAGGCAGCGGCAGCAGCGGACCTCGCGTTGGTGAGCCCGGTGTTCTCGACCTGCTCGAAGCCGGGCGCCGCGCCGCTGGGGGCCGACGGCTTTGCGCGGCTGGCGCAGGGGCTTGCGTGTCCGGCCTACGCACTGGGGGGTGTCACTTCCGCACGGTTCGCCCAGTTGAGCGGCGCCGCTGGTGCAGCAGTCATCTCGGCTGTGCTCCACGCCGAAGATCCCGCGGCATCGGTGCGCGCCTTCGTCGCCCGGTAAAGACGGCTGCCTTCGTGCGGTGTCGATGAACTGGCCCAGGTCGGGTCGAAGTCATGCAGGCAGGTCAGCTGCGCGAAGCTGGCGTTCCTCGATGCGGTGGCCGCACACCCGTTCGATGAAGAGATTCACGTATCGCTGTACAAGATTGCCACCGTGATTGGCGCGGCGAGCTCCATCGGCAACGCGAACCGATGCTGGCAACAGGCAAAGACCGACTTGGGGATGCGAGCACCGCGAAGAGGAACGGGTTGGATCCGAACGACCGATCACTTTGGAACGAACCCATCGACTTTCTGGATCAGACCCCGACCTGGTCGATAGAGTCCTTCGTCGAATGTTGGATCTGCGGCCACTTTCGGTGGGTGAAATCATCGATCGATCGGCATCGTTCTGGCGAGCGAACTGG
>JANOHG010001044.1:0-5335 GCA_031406375.1 Archangiaceae bacterium
GAGGCGCCCAAACGCTGGCGATCGGCGCGGAAGCCGTGCTGGAAAAGATGGCGATCGCGCGATCGCTTGACGAAGCGCTCACCGGAGTCGTCTTCGCTATCGGCACCACGTCGCGCGAGCAGCTCAAGCGGGCCAACCCGTTGTCGCCCGAAGAAGGCATCTCGCGCTTGGTTCAGCAGGCGTCGCGTGGCCCAGTGGCGCTGGTTCTAGGAGGCGAGAAACGCGGACTCGATGACGATGAGCTCGCCCACTGCCAAGAGGTGATTGTCATCCCGACCCCTGGCCCTCAGCCGTCAATGAACGTCTCGCAGGCCGCCGCAGTGTTGCTGTACCTGTGCTCGCGCGCGAGCACCGCGCCCGCCCAGGCGACCAGCCCCGAGGGCGCGAAGCTCGGGGCGGTGAAAGCCCTTGAAGAGAAGATGCAGGCAGCGCTTCTGCAATGCGGGTTTCTCAATCCACAGTCTCCGCAGCATGTTCTTCGCGAGCTGTCGCGTGCGCTGGTGCGCGGCCAGCTGTCGCAGCGAGAAGCCGAAATCTGGCTCTCTGCGTTCGAGCACATTCGGCGGGTTACTGCTTCCGGCGCGCGATGAGCTTGTTGACCGCTTCCTTGTCTTGGGGCGTGTGCTTTTCAGTCGGAACTTCCGTCGCCGCGAGCTTCTTCTTCGCGGCGTCAATCGCCTCTTCGACGCCCGCTTTCACCTCGTTGATCGACGGCGCCTTCACTTTTCCACCCATCGACCGCTCGGCATGCTCAACCGCAGTTCGTCCATCGAAGCGGTGGGTACCGAGGAAAATGCCCAAGCCGATGCAGAGCGCCGACCAAATCATCACTCGAAGAAGTCCCATGGTGCCCGATTCGTACACGGGCCTACATCGCCCGCCAGTTTTCGGCGGTAAGCAGGGATTGTGACGAGTCGCGAGGCCACCGAGCAGCTGGATCTCTTGCGAATGTCGGTCGCCGATTTCTTTCGTCGGCTGCCCGAAGTACCCGTTTATCGCCGCCGCGATGATCCGGTGCGAAAGGTTGCTGGCGAACGGGCCGAAGAAGGCAAGGCGTTGCTGGCGCAGGTCCAGCAGATTGACGCCCAGGCAGCGGCTTCACTGGCAGCGGCGCTGCAAGCACACCTCAAAGTTCTCGAGCTGCTCATCGAAGGACGCGTCGAAGCGGCAGAAGGCCCATGGCACGAGGCGCTCGCGCTCGAACGCGCCGCAGTGAGCTCTCGGCGGCTGTGGTCGCGCTCGGATGAGATCGAACTGCCCGTCTACAAGCGTGAAACGGGCGCTTCCCGGTTTGATCCCCGCCCGGAAGCGGCGGTGAAGGTGAAGCTCGCCTGCCCGAGCTCGGTCTGCCATCGGGTCGAGGACTTCGATTTTTCCGCGCGCCACGCGACCCATCGGTTCAGCTGCTCTCACTGCAAAGCGCAATTCTACGCCTATTTTGCGCAGCTCATCGAGCTCACGGTCGACTCGAAAGGAAAGAGCCAACACCGCTACCACTTCCGGGTTCGCGAGCTCAGCGGGGCCACGACCCGCGTCGACTTCGACGACTCGAGCTCTTTGGCGTTGAGCGTCGCGCGCGGCGATCTGCTCGCGTTCCTCTATTCGCCGCGCACCACGTTGCGTGGTGTGATCGACCTATCGTCCAGCCGGGTGCTCTGGGTTCAACCCAGCGGCCCGTGCTTTCTGGCGACGGCGGTTTACGGCGATGACGCGATGGAGCTTCGGGCCTTTCGCCGTTTTCGCGACGACGTGTTGCTTCCGACGGCGGGTGGTCGCCTGCTCGTGGCCGAGTACTACCGCGTGGGCCCCTTCCTCGCGCAGGCAGTCACCCTTCGTCCACGGCTTGGGCGATTGGCGCGGCTGGGCTTGAACGGCATTCATCGTGTGCTGGTGAGGGCGCAGCGACCTTGACCCGTCATCAGATCGCCCGCCCTGAGCGCACAGTGAGCAACTGGATCAGTGGTGTGCTCGTCGTGGCCTTGCTGATTGGCGGCATCGTGATGGGTTTTCTCGATACCGAAGGAGGTGTCGGAAACGGCGTGCAGGCCCCTGCGTTCGCGTTTGTGAAATTCACCGGCGAACGCATCACCTCCGAAGAGTTGAAAGGCAAAGTGGTGATGCTCGACTTCTGGGCAACCTGGTGCCCTCCGTGTGTCGAAGAGATGCCGATGCTGGTGAAGGTCGCCCAAGAGTACAAGAGCAAGGGCGTGGTGTTCATCGCGGTCAATCGCGATGACCCCGAGGACGCGGAAGAAGACGTGACCGCGTTCATCAACCACAAGGTGCCTGGCCTGAGGCCGTTCGCTGCCTATGGAGACGCGGTGAGCGGTGCCGTCTTCAAGGTACGCGCGCTGCCGACAATTTACATCGTCGACCCGAGCGGGAAGATCATCGCCTCGCAGACGGGCCAGGTGAGCGAGCGCAGAGTTCGGGCCTGGCTCGATAAGGCGCTGCAGGCCAGGTAACTCACTTCGCTTCGGGTGGCGGCGTGTCGGCGTCGATGAGGCGGAAGTCGGTGCGACGATTCTTTGCGCGACCCAGCGGGGTGTCGTTGCTGCCGATCGGGCGGTCGAATGAGAAGCCCTGGCTGCGCAGCCGCTTGCGATCAACGCCCTTATTCACCAGGTAGTTCTCGACCGCCTTCGCACGGCGGTCTGACAGATCGAGGTTGAAGGCGCGGCTGCCGCGGTTGTCGGTGTGGCCTTCGATCATCACTGGGCCGACCTCGGGGTTCTGCAGCAGAACCTTCGCGACGTCGTCGAGCAGCTTGTACGACTGCTTTTGGATCACCGCTTGTCCTGTCTCGTAAAGGATGTTGCCCTTGATTCGGATCCGATCTGATTCGAGCGTGACTTCCTCTTCTTTCGGTACCGGGCAACCCTCGGTTTCGGGTGGGCCGGGATCGTCGGGGCACTTGTCGACGTTGTCGGGAATCTGATCTCCATCGCGATCCGGGCACCCGTCGTATTCCGCGGGGCCAGGGGTATTGACGCACGCGTCGAGTCGGTCAACCACCCCATCTCCATCGGTGTCTTTGTCAGATTCGGGGCAACCGTCGTTGTCGGCGTCGCCGTCTTTGTCTTCGGCAACAGCAGGACACTGGTCAACGTTGTCGGGAATCCCGTCGCCATCGAGATCCGGCTGAGCGATGTGCTCGTAACGCACGCCGAACATCACTCGAAAAGCTTCCCGCCCGTAGCCCGTCGCTGTTCCCAGCCCGCGCCCGAAAGCCAGCTGGATAGACCAGTGGTTCATGAATTGGGATCTGGCTCCCACCAGAATCTCGAAGGGCGTCTTGTAGGCGTCGGCGTACTTGAACGTGAACGGCGCCTCGGCAGGCGTCGCGAAGTTGACCTCGCCCAGGACAACGTTGTTGGTGAACTTGCCGATCGAGGGCACGTCGATGCTGGCGCCGCCGCCCATCGTGAACTCCTGCCCGACGTAGAGGTTCAGGTATTGCGCGGCAGCGGTGCGCAATCGCCAACCCGCGTTGACTACCACCCGAACAGGCCCAACGCGCCGCTCGACCGAAGCGCGGGGCGCGAACACCACCCCATGATCTCCGAAGAAGCTGCGTTCGTCTCCGAGTGGAAATCGCACCTCGAGCACGGCGGTCGCGGCGACGGGAAACGTTTCCTGATTGAAGACCTGGAAGCGGCCAATGAAGCGCGGGTCACCAATTCCACCGAAGCTGGGGCTGCGCTCGTCCACGAAGCCTTCGTCTCGCAGCAGCCTGAAGTGATCCGACTGGCCGACGATGAATGGAATGTCGGCCGAGACCTCGAGTCGGTTGGTGAACTGGTAGGCGCCCATCAGGTGCAGATCGGCGCGGGCGGCGACCAGATCCGAGATCCTTTGATCGCCTACCTTGAGGGCGAGGATCCCAAAGTTGAGATCAACGATCGCCTGCAGCATCCAGCTGTCGGCACGGCGCATTTCTGCGCCATCCACCGACCAGAGCGAATCCATCGTGGGAGTGAACTTGGTCGGAACGAGGTCGAAGCCCCGCCCAAACGGATCAGCCGCGATCGATGGCAGCGCAACGAGCACCGCGAAAAGGATGACGCGGGTTAATCTCAATCGCACACTCCTGCTTATACCCTTCGGCCGGCAGCGGTCCCAAGAAACGTCCAATGCTACAGGGTTGTTCTACTGCAGCGCGCGCTTCAACGAGCAGATTCGACCGGAAGTACGATGGTTACAGGATGCCGACCCGAACGGTGGCTGCACTCGAATTGCCTCATCGGTACGGAGATCCGGTGGGGCAGCTCGAATTGACGGATGAGCTGCTGGGCCAAGCCGCGGGATCGCAGCTGGTGGTGCTTCCCGAGTGCAGTCTCAGTGGGTACCTGTCAGAGGCGGGAAAGTGTGACCTGCGCGCCTTTGCCGAGCCGCTGAATGGGCCGACTTCGCAAGCGTTGGCGAAGTTGGCGCGAAAGCATCACGTCGCGCTTGCGGGGCCGGTGATCGAAGCGGCGGGTACGAAACTCTACAATGCGTTCGTTGTCTTCGATGCCGAAGGAAAGCGGATCGCGCACTACCGAAAGCGCAACCCGTGGCTCCCTGAGACGTGGGCGAGCCCAGGAGATCTGGGCAACCCGGTGTTCGAGATTGCGGAGATGAGGATCACAATCGCGATCTGCTTCGACCTTCACTTCCTCGCCATCGATGCAGGCTCGCAGCTGTCGCAGGCCGATGTTTTGTTGTTTCCGAGCGCATGGGTGGAAGACGGGCCCAACGATTCAAGGGACACGTTGCTGCCCCGCCTCGCTGAGACGTTCGACGTGGCAATCGTGAACGCGAACTGGGGGCCGGGAACGCCGGCAGTGCGAGGGCAGGGTGGATCGCGGATCGTCGCGGCGAGGGGGACCCAGGCGCTTGGCGAGGGTCTGGTGTTGCTCGGCGACATCACCTTTCAGTGCAAGCGAGCACCGCACCCTGTACATTGATCAGAGAAAAGAGATAGCAGTTCACAGGTACCTACCGGGGGCGACCGGTTTCGACGAGGGCATAGAAGCTTTGCGACGCGTGTCGAGCTGGTTCCGGGGCTCGTAAAAATCTGGGGCAAAACCAAAAAAAGCCAACGACAACGTTGAGCTTGCTCTCGCGGCTTAATAACCCGTTTTGAGCACGGTCTTCCTGGCCTCGGTCCGTGGGTTGGGGTCAAGACCGTCATAATGCGGACTGGCTTCCCAAGTGCCTGGGCGAGGGAAGCGAGAAAAAGCCAGGACCGGCCATTTCACATTTCGTCCGTGGCCGACCTGCGAGAACATGCCCGGCAGCCGTGCCGTGAAACCGGGCGATGTGGTCAAGAGCCTGTCGGGCCAGACCATCG
>JANOHG010001121.1:0-5101 GCA_031406375.1 Archangiaceae bacterium
AGGCGAGCGCGCGCAACACCTCGAGCGTGACGTGCACTCCCATCGCGGTCGGAAACCCTTTCATCTGCTGGCGGTGGGAATCCATCACCGAGCGCAGGTCGCCACCAATCAGGAACTCGAGCGCGATGTAGGGCCTTGAGAACGCTTCACCTACCTCGAGCTTCTGAACCAGATTCGGGTGGGTCAACAGCCCCATCAGGTCTGCCTCGTCGTGAAAGGTAGACTCGCTCATGCCCTTGCGCATCAACTTCAGCGCCACATTGAGCTGCTCGCCTTTCTCGTCGGTCGCCTCAGCGAGGAACACTTCTGCCATTCCCCCTGCGCCAAGCCGCGATCGAATGAGGTATTTCCCGTAGCGCCGGGAAGGCACTTCGACGGTTCGTTCAGACGTTGTAGGAGAGGTACCCACGGGAAACGCAAGTTAAGCCCAAGCGCCTGTTAAAGTTCGACTGTCTTGAGCAACAGCTCTTCAGGAAGTCCGCCGGACGGTCGCCCCGGTTCCCTTCCCGCCCGCCAGCCCCCGGCAGAATCCGCGTCAGCCGAGCCCCCGGCCGAGGTTGCTGTGCCCTCGTCTTCTGGGCCAGACACGGCGTTGAGCCAGCGGGTTCGCCCTCCCAAAGCGCTCGACGACGGCAACGAGAAGACGGTGGCGGGGGTTCGCATCAACGACGTTCTCTCGAGTCGGTACCGGCTCGAGCAGAAAATCGGCGAAGGCGGAATGGGTTCGGTCTACCTCGCGACCGACGTCGAGCTGGATCGCCAGGTCGCAGTGAAGTTGTTGGCGAAGAATCTCGTCGGCGACCCAGAGGTGGTCGAGCGCTTCGAACGGGAAGCCCGGCTGACTGCGAAGCTGGATCACCCGAACATCGTCCCCATCTACGACGTGGGGCGCACGGACGAACGCCCGTTCATCGTGATGAAGAAGCTCGAGGGAGACACTCTGGCTGGGTTGCTGCGTCGCAAAGGAGGACTCAGCGCCGACGAATCGCTGAAGTTGTTGCGGCAGCTGGCCGCAGGCGTCGACTACATCCACCGCTGCGGGTTCATTCATCGCGACGTCAAGGCGGGGAACATCTTCGTCGGGCCCGATGGGCACGCGACGATTCTCGACTTCGGAATCCTTAGGTCGGTGCGCGGACACGAGGCCCTGACGCGCACCGGCGTGGTGATGGGAACGCCGCACTACATGGCGCCCGAGCAGGCACTGGGCAGCAAACACGTCGACCATCGGGTCGACCTCTACGCGCTCGCGGTCGTCGTCTTCGAGTGCCTGACCGGCACCTTGCCCTTCGAGGCGGACTCCGAGCTGCGGTTGATTCAGATGCAGGCGCACTCGCCTCCGCCAGATCTGCTCGACCGCGCCCCGTGGATTTCCAAACCCATCGCCGCGGTGATGAAGCGCGCGTTGGCCAAGCGAGCCGACGAACGGTTCTCCTCAGCGGCCGAGCTGCTCGCCGCGCTCGAAGCGGCTCATCGGGACGCCGGAACCGCACCTAAGCTCGAAGAACCGGCTGCCTCAGTCGCTATTGCCGCCGCCGAGCCAGAGAACCTCATCAAGCCCATCAAGCCACGCCGCGCCGTGTATCTGGCACTTGGGTTGTTGGTCATCGCGGTGGCAGGGCTGGGCATGATGCGCCCATGGGAACTCATTGCAGTGCCCGACATCGAAGACGGTACAGGGCCGCGCGAAAGCCCGCCGCTGTTGGTGCTGGCTTTCGAAGATGCGGGAGAACCGCTCGAGGCGCTTGACGCGGGCGCCGAGGAAGAAACGGTGGTCGCGGGCGCTCATGATGGCGGCAAGCGTGCCTGGGTGCGGGCGGCGTCGAAGCGGGGAAAGCTGAACGTCATCACCACGCACAAGGGCGAGCCATACTGGGCGCAGGTGATGATCGACGGCGTCTCGAAGGGCCGCACGCCGCTGCTGCTCGAGCTGCCCACTGGGAAGTACCAGGTTCGGGTTGAACGACCGGGCTTCAGGACGCAGTCGCGCGAAATAAGGGTTGCTTCAGGCAAGGCCGCGGTGGTTCGAATCGACCTCACGCAATGACGATCGCCCTCGTCGGCCCTCTATGTCTGTTCCTCGTGGTTGCGGCGCCCGCTCGTCCTTCGAAGCTCGAGCAGGGGCAGAAGGCGTTTGCTGACGGAGAGTACGGCGCCGCACTCAAGGCGCTCGAGCAGGCTGCGGCCGACGGAGCTGAGCTCGAGAAGGTGCAGTTGCTGCGCGCTCAGTGCTTCGCCGCTCAGCAGGACTTCAGCCGCGCGGAAGAAGCCTTCGCGCTTGCGCTCGAGGCGAACCCCGAAGCGTCGCTGGATCCAACCCGAGTAGATCCCTCGGTAGTGAAGGTGCTCGACGGCCTGCGTGCGCGGACCAAAGGCACCGTCGTGGTGCGGTCGACTCCACCGGGGGCAATCATCTGGCTCGATGGCAAACAGATGGGCCCCACCCCCATCGACCTGGTCACCCGAATCGGCCGCCATCAATTCGAGGCGAAATGGCCCGACGGAGCCAGCGTCAGCAGCGAGGTGGTCGCCCGCGCTCGGCGCGAGACCTACGTGGTGCTGGTTGACGGGACGACGACAGGTCAGCCGCCCACGGATTCAACCCAGAAGGCGAGTCTCGGCGTTCACCCGTTCGCCGAGGTGCGCGGGTTGCTCGAAGAAGGCCAGGGGGTCTACGGCGCGATGGAAATCGGAGCAGGCATCGAGCTCAAATACTTCCGCGCCGGGGTGCACCTTCGACTGGTTCCCAACTTCGGGCTTACCCCACGCTTCGTGCTGGTGGTGCCTGTCGTGGCTGCGCTGTCGGCGTTCGTCGAAGGTGAAGCCCCGATGATTTTCGGTTCATCGGTCGCAGTCGGCCTGGGTGCCAGTGGTGGCGTCGAATGGCACGCCTTTCGATTCCTTGGCGGCTTCCTTGCGATCGGCGGAAGACATTTTTTCGACAACCCGCTGTTCATCAACAACGATCGCTTCGAGCTCGCCCTCGGAGTTCGACTGCGGCTTCCCTGATGCTTGGTCTTGTCTTCCTCTCGATGCTCGCGGCTTCTCCGATGTCGGAAGGCTCGCGCTCGGCCGCCGACTACTATGCGGCGCGAAGTGGAAGCACCTGGAACTACCTGGCCGGAAAAGAGAAAGTCAGCATCCGGGTCAGCTCGGTTGAGAACTGGCAGGCGCGGGTACAGATTAGCTGGGGCAAACGCAGCACCAGCGGGAACTGGCGAATGAAGGAAGGCGTCTGGCTCGAACGGCTGAGCGGAATCGGAGACGTGGTGGTGCTTCCGGCGTCGATGCAGCTCGGCTCGCAGTGGCATGGGCCTTCGTCGATTGAGCGCAACGGAAAGGACGCGTCGCAGTTCGAGGTGGTCGCCACCGATGCGACGGTCGAAGTGCCTGCGGGCACCTTCGAAAAATGCCTCGCGGTGCTCGAGACTTCGCCGTCGGGCGGGGTGCTCACCCATTTTTGGGCGCCCAGCGTCGGAAAGGTCGCGGTGAAGAGCAATGAAGACTTCGTTCTCAAGCTCGTTTCATTCGACAGCGGTCGCAGACCGAGCAGCGAGTAAGCGCTACTTCAGCGTTCGCTCGAGTTCCCAACCCACCACGCGATAGCCGGCGGTCTTGAACAGATCCGCGTCTTCGCCCGCATCCGCAGGCAACGTGAGGGCGACTGACTCACAGCCCCGGCTGCGCAGGTATGCCTCACACTCGCGAAGCAGGCGGGTGTCGACGCTTTGCCCCTTCCAGCCGTTCGCGACCGTCAGCGTCATCAACTGCCCGTACTTCAGCCCCGTCACCGGGTGTTGCTCGCGCGCGCGAACCACGGCGCAACCGATGGGCCGGCCCTCGTACTCGGCGACAAGAATTCCTTCCGGTTCTTCGGAAAGCGACTTCTCGATGATCCGGCGGTACGCCTCCAGCCACCCTGCGCGGGCTGGAAAGCGCTTTAGCTTGTCTGCCTCGTACTGCTCGAGAACGGGAATGTCTTGGAGCTTCACCCGACGTACAATGAGAGCCATTTCCTGGGTGCTTATCAGCGAGACGCCGTGCCTCAATGGTTTTCAGCGCTCGACACTGAGCTCTTCGAGCAACTCGAAGTCGCTCGTCTCGTCGAGCAGCTCGAGCAGTTCGAGATTTGAAACCACCTCGCTGTCATTGGACGCGGGCTTGAGCGGAATCGGGCCGCCGTCGAGGTGGAGCAGCAGCGTCAACGAGAGGAAGAAGCTCACCGCCGCTGCCTCTCGCGCATCCGCTGGCGCATCTCCTGTCGCTGCTCGCGGCTCATCTGCCGCCACCGCCGCAGGTTGTCACGCAGCTGCTCGCGTTGCTCGGGGTGCGCCTTCAAGTAGCCGCGCATCTTTTGGCGCATCTCCTTGCGCTCTTCGGGATCCATTTTTTTCAGCTCGTGCATCCGTTCGCGCAGCTCTGACCGTTCAGAATCCGAGAGGCTCTTGAACTGGCGCGCGTTGTCTTTAAGCCGCTGCTTCTCTTCAGCAGGCAGGCTTCGGAAACGCTCGAGGTTCGACTTGATGCGCTGCTGCTCTTCCGGGGGCAGGCTCTTGAATTTGCGCATCCGCTCGCGAAGCTCTTCCTTCTTCGCGTCGGGCATGGCGTTGAAGCGTTCTTCCGCCGTCTGCGCGTGAACCGAACCGCCGACGACGAGCAAAGCAATCACAGACAGACGAATCATGGCGTGGCCTCCAGCGAATTCAGTGCAGCAATCACCTCGAGGTCTTCGGCGCTCTCGAGGCCAACGAGCTCGAGGTCCTCGAGGACATCCAGGTTCTGGGCGACGTACAGCTGTTCCTCTTCAGCCTCGTGAATCGACCCGACCTGGGTTCCTTGGTGGCCAATCACTGCAACGAGCGCAGCGACTGCCGCCATTCCGAGCGTTGGCATCAAGCGTGACGGTCGAAGCCATTTCTGCAGGCGTTCGCCCATCGTCATTTGAGTGTCCAACCCGTTGAGCACCGCGCGCCTCAGCGCCGCCGAGGGCAGGGGAAAAGGCAGCGCCTCTACCGCGGTGACCGTGGTGCGCAACACCTTCTCGAGGGCTGCAAGCTTGGGATCCGCGGCGAGGGCGGCCTTTACCCGCTGCATGTCGAGC
>JANOHG010001153.1:0-1252 GCA_031406375.1 Archangiaceae bacterium
GGCGTGGTGTCGTCGAAGTTCCTCCACACCATGGCAGGCAAGCACCTGATTGGAGCTGACACCTTCCGCGACGAGATCAAGATCCTCTCGGACAACATCACCTCGTTCAAGAAGCAGCACAGCCTCGACCGCGTGGTGATGGTCAACCTCGCCTCGACCGAGAAGTTCACCGAGGTCAGCGACATTCACAAGACGGTGCCGGCGTTCGAAGCGGCCCTCAACGCGTCTGATGCGCGCATCTCGCCGGCGATGAAGTATCTTTACGTGTCCTGCAAGTTGGGCGTTCCTCACGTCAACTTCACGCCGAGCCTCACCAAAATCCCTGCTCTCGAGAAGCTCTCTGAGACGCTGGGTGTACCGATTTGCGGCGAGGACGGAAAGACGGGCCAGACGATGATGAAGACGGTGCTTGCTCCTGCGTTTGCGATTCGCGAGTTCAAGGTAGAAGGTTGGTACTCAACGAACATCCTCGGCAACAACGACGGCCTCGTCCTCAACGATCCTGAATCCAACAAGACGAAGATCCAGAGCAAGATCGGCGTCATCGACGACATCCTTGGCTACAAGGTGCCGAACCATCAGGTTCATATTCACTACTACCCGCCGCGTGGCGACGCGAAGGAAGCGTGGGACAACATCGACATCGAGGGTTTCCTGGGTGAGCGGATGCAGATCAAGCTCAACTTCCTCTGCAAGGACTCGATTCTCGCCGCGCCGCTTGTCATCGACCTGTTCCGGTTGATGGACGTCGCGATGCGCAATGGTGATGCGGGCATTCAGCGTCAGATGTCGCTCTTCTTCAAGGCTCCTTATTCGACTGAAGGCGAACGGCCGATGCATGACCTCTTCAAGCAGTACGCGATGCTCGAGAAGTGGGCGAAGTCGGTGGGCACCCGGGTGACTGACAACGTGCCGGTACCGGCGGTTGCGAAAGTTGCTGGCGGTCGTCTGGCGACTGGGTAACTGACCCAATGCTCGCGGTGAACGGTGGGGCGCCCCGAGTTGCTTCTGGGGCGCACGTTCGCTGGCCTGTGCTCGGTGCTGCCGAGCGGGAAGCGGTCTTGCGCGTGATTGAACGCGGAGTGCTTTCGGGCCCGCATGCGCCTGAAGTACGAGCTCTCGAACGTGAGTTCGCGCAGTACCTTGGGGTGAAGCACTGCCTCGCCACCAACAGTGGCACCGCGGCGCTGCACATGGCCATCGCCGCGGCGCAGGTGGGCCCCGGCGAAGAAGTGCTGGTGCCCGCGTTCAC
>JANOHG010001251.1:0-5882 GCA_031406375.1 Archangiaceae bacterium
AGCCCATCGTGAACACTCCGGCGGAGGCGGCGCAGACCTTTCTCGCCACCGACCTGGACGCGTTGGTTTGTGGAAATTTTCTTGCTCTCAAAGCCTCATCGTCCTGACCACGGCGACTCACACGAACTTTAGCTTTCGCGCTCCAAACCATGCCATGCGCAACAGTCCCGACAGCCCGTGGCCCGAGGTGCAGCCTCCCGCCAGCCGCGTGCCGAAGCCTACGAGAAGACCTCCGGAAATCAACGCCACAAAGCTCAACCCGCCCGTGCCCCAAAGGCGGTCGAACGTGTCTCCCAACGTCAGCTGCAGCTTCCAACCGCCCATGGAAAGCTGACCAAGAATACCTCCAGCGAGGAGCATTAAGAGGAACGCGAGCTGCGCCGTGAATGACAAGCGCGGGGCCCCTTCGGGTGCGGCGGGTTCGGTTAGAAGAGAAGCCGTCTGCGGCCCGAACTGCGCAATCGTCTCGGCCAACATCGCGGCCTGCAGTGGCTCGAGCTCGGGCTCTGGTGGGTCCACCAACCGGCCGATAATCCCAGACACTCCCAACAGATTCCCACTCGACACGAAGAAACCCAGACCGACGGCTGCAAGCGCGAGTGCTCCGAGCCACCACGGCCACGGTTCACTCACAGACCAGCCCGAAGCAGCTTGCCATTCGGCAACAAGGCCAGCGGCACCGTGCCGCCGGCGGTCGCCAGTTTGTACCGTTCACACTTCTCGAAATCGCCTTCGCAGTAGGTGACTTTCCAGACGTTCAACAGCGACTGAACCTTGAACTGCGGGTAAAGCGCGCACTTCGTCATGTGAGGGCAGAGCACTGGGGTAAATTAGTTCACTCGGGTCGGATCCGAAAATCAAAGGAGTACGACATGTCCGGCAAGAGCGCACGCACGCCCGACGTGTTCGCGGGGTCGCTCCAGGGCTCGACACAGATGAAGGGCTGACCTGGCAGTGTCCAAAGGACGAGGGTGGTGAAGTTGGGACTCCAATCGAGAGCAATCGGGCGGCGCCCGCGGTGCAGCACGGTGCCTGGCCTCGAATGATCAAGCAGGTGAAGATCCACCTCATCTGAATCGAACGCCAAAGGTGGCAAGGGCCCCGTTGATCCGTTGCGCTGGTTGAAGGCGGTGGAAGCGTCGGTTTCGATCCGCGCGGCGTGCTTCTCGTCGAGCGGGACTTTGAAGTACGGGTGAAGCCCGAAGTGCAGCGGCATCGCGCTCGTCCCTTGATTCTGGATCTTGAAGCTGAGCTTTAGGCTTGCCTCGCCCAGAACGACTTCAAGCTCGAGTCGGAACAGGTGTGGGAAGGCCAACAGCGTTTGTGCGTTCGCTTCGAAACTACAGCGCAGCCGCGACCGACCTGCCTCAAGCACCGTCCAGGAGGAGGTGCGCGCAAAGCCATGCTGCTTCAGTATCGACCCTTTGGGAGGTTTGCCTGCGAAGGGAAAAAGAATCGGAATTCCGCCGCGAACGTTCTTGGTCGGATCCGCGAGTGTCTGTGGATCTAGAAACAGCACGTCTTCGCCCTCGACGTGAAAGCGACTGACGAGGCCGCCGCGCGAAGGGACGACGGTGGCGCTCGAGGCGCCATCGTTAAGCTCGAAAGGCTCGAAGGTCATCAAAGGAACCACAGCAAATGCGACATCGGCCACCGTTTGAAACAGCGTACAGGTTTTCGTTCGCTTCCAACGCGTGTATGAAACAGACCGATGCGTTTACTTCGAATCGCGCTGTTGGGTTTGCTCACTGCATGCGGCGCTAGCAATTCGGGGTTGTCAGATACCACCCCGCCTGATCCGCCCACTCAGCAGCAATACGAGGCAGTCAGCGCAGGCGCCATTTCCGTCAGCTGGCGAAACCCACGTGATGCCGATTGGGCAGCGACAATGCTGGTGCGGATTGTCACCGGCACCGAAACCGCGCAACGCGTTTCCCCGATGCCGAAGTCGACTCCGAAGGCTGGAGACGCGTTCGGCGGCACGAAGACGTTCGGCCCTGGAATCGTGCTCTACGTTGGAAAGGCGACGACGTTTCTCGATGTACAGGCGCCCAACAAGTGCACCGCGTTCGTCTATCAGCTCTTCTCGAAAGACGACGTTGGCAATTGGAGCGTCGGCCCCGCTCAGGTTGACGTGGGTGGCGGAGCAACCAGCGCGGCGCCGCTGGCCGCCCCGACGGGGTTGACCGCAGCGGCAGTCGACGACAACGTTCAACTGGCGTGGACCAACGCTCCCGAAAGTTCGGGGGTCACCGAGGTGCGGGTGGTGCGCAAGGCAGGCTCAGCGCCGCTGACGCCCACAGACGGCGTGGCGATCTTCAGCGGCAAGGGAAGTGGAACTGCTGAGCCGTTGGCGGGAATGGGCTTTGGCAGCTGGACCTACGCTGTCTTCGCCTGCAACGACTGTGGTGTCTGCAACACTGCCCCTGCGACTGTCGTCTTCACCCGCTCGCCTCCCACCGATGGAGGAACCAACGGCGGAACCGACGGCGGAACCGATGGTGGAAGAGGCGACGGTGGCTTCGATGGGGGTGAAGCGGTACTGACTCCAACCAACCTGACCCTTCAGATTTCCGGTGATGGAAAGAACCTTCTGATGTCATGGAACAACCCCTCGGAAGTGACGGACGTGAAGATCCTTCGCACGCTCAATGCCTCTGCAATTGGCCCGGGGGACGCGACCGCCACCGTCGTCTTTAAGGGCGTTGCGACCAGCGCCAGTGAGCGAATCGACCAACTCAGCCCGAGCACGGGGGCTTCCCCGAACGTCTGGCACTACCGCGTCTACGGGTGCAAAAATTTAGCGTGCGAAGCGACCGGCGTGCAGAAGACGCTCGCGTTGACGGTCGCTCAGGCATTGAGAGGCGGCGGCTACACGCTCATCTGGCGGCACGCCACCGCGAACGTGTGCGGCGACCAGACTCAGTTAGGGCCTGCCAACACCGCCACGGTGCCCAATTGGTGGAAGTCGTGCGACAAGAATTGCCTCACTGCCTACGCCCGACAAATCGACGCCGTTCAGGCCCCCAATGAGACGTTCACGATTCACACCGCGTTCGTCACCCGCGGCTTCCCCATCGGCAGAGTCATCTCGAGCGAGTTCTGTCGCGCGGTCGAAACGGCGCAAGGGTTCAATTTCGGGCCGGCAATCGAACAGAGCCAGGTGCTCAGCTACTATGTCTACGACGAGGCACAACGGTGCGCGAATACGCTCGCACTTCTCAACACGTCGCCGTCGTCCGGAACCAACACCGCGATGGTGAGCCACGCGGGTTTCACCTGCCCAATCATCGATTCTCTCGCGTGGGGCGAGGCCGCCATTTACCGCCCGATGGACGCCAGTGCTCCGCGGTTCATTGGGCGGGTTGGCTGGAACGGGTGGACGGCACTGCCCTAAGGGCCTGAGTTCGGATTACCCGGCCCGAGTTCACAGCCGAGGCACGACGCCATGCAGGCGCGCGACCGAGGTCTACTGCTGGGTAAACCGCAGGGAGCGGAACGAAGCTGGCGACGATGCATCGGCTGCGAGAACGGTCGGGTAATCCGACCTCAGGCCCTGACCCCCAGTTCTTGAAATCGAGTGTATCGTTGGGTCATGCGCGGTTGCTTCTTGGTGCTGGCGGTTGGGGTTCTGGCGTGTGGTGGGCCCACGGTTCCGCCATGCAACGGACAGGGCTTTGGCGGTTCATTTGGAAATGACGAAGCTGCAAGCTTGGGGGCAGTTGCTACCATCGGAAAGCGGTTCGAGGTCGCAATGGCGGTGGTGTCTTTGACTGCATGCGGAACCCAACGGCCTGCCGATGAAGTGATTACCGAAGTGTTGGATCCTCTGAACCGTAAGGTTGAGCACACCAACAGCGGCATTGCGCCCAACTCGCAATCGACGACCAAAATCTCTTTCACCCCGACGATGTTGGGCAGCTACCACCTCAGCGCGCGCTTCGAGCCTTCGGTGGGTACGAGTCAAACCGACGTTCAGACCGCGGTCGATCGTTCTTCCGCGCCGGCAAAGACCTACGCACTTAAAATCGAGTGCGCCGCGCTCGAGGTAATGGCGTCGGGTCTGGTGTTGTGCCTCACCAAGACAGGCAGCCTGCGCATCTACCGAGATGACGCTTTGCTGCAGACGCTGGCCGCCAATGACTTCGCCATCGCTGGCAACGTCGTTTGGACCACGCGGTCGGGAACCGTCGAGCGCTGGGTCGAGCAGGTAGGAATGCCGCCGCTGGGCTCGAAGGTCGCGATTCAGATCCAGGATACGAGCACTGGCACGCTGTTGGCGCGTGAGAACGATGCAATCCTGGTTACGAGTCAACTGACGGTGAAGCTGCGCTACACCGGAGTGCTCGCCGAAGTGGGAAGGGTTTGGATTGCGATGGGCAACCGCTTTGTCGTGCATCGGAATCCGGAGCTCGACCGGTTGCTTTTCGTCGCTCACTCCAACCTGGGAAATGACCTCGCCAAGACGTGCACCACGCCCGTGCCCAATCCATCGATGTTGCCCATGTGCTCGACGACGAACGCCGACGTTCTCGGCGCCGATTCCAGTGGTGTCTGGTTGCACGACACCGTCGGCCTTCAACACACCCGGCTCGATGCGGATGGAGGCGTCGTCAGCGCTGCGATGGTGCTCAGAGGGGTCCCGAAGCGCACCAGCCTCTCCGCTCACTACGAGAGCACGCCAGGGTTCGTCTTAGGCACGCAGGGTTTCGTGCCGCTGCGAGGGATGAACGGAATCTCACTCGAGGCGTACGAGTTGGAACCCGGGTTCGTCTTGATGCCCAGCTCGAGCACGTCGGTTCGCCTTCAGCACCCAGATGGCCGCCAGAAGCTGTTCGCCCGCTGAGCGTTCAGTGATGATCCAATCGCACTCCGACGAAGGGTTGGGGGTATGGTCTGCGACCGATGAAATGGCTCTGCGTGCTGCTCAAGTCCGCCACCTCGCGTGGATCTGGCATTCACCCCGACATCTGGCGTTCCGTCAGTGACCGTTCGGCGCTGCCCGTACCTTCGGATGTCCGTGCGCTCTACGAGCAGACCGATGGCGCGCGGTTCTCTGGCGAAGTCAGGCTTTCGACGTGGAAAGAAGTCGAAGAGAACTCGGCGCGCGGCCTCGGCACGCTGAAGGCAGATGAGGTTTGGCTGCTTGGGACCAAGCGAGAAACGGGGGTTTTCTTCGCTGCTCTGCCCCGCCCACTGCTGCGAGCGCTGCCCGCGGCGGCCCGCACCAACTGGCTGCGTTCGGTGCCGCCAGACAGTTTCGTCTTCGGGCTTTGGCGCGCAGTCGACGATGTCTTTGTCGTCCGTTCGCTGCAGGAATTGCTTTCGATGAGTGTCGCGCGACCTGGCGAAGACTTTGGGGAGGTCACCTACATTCGGGCGATGCACGCGGTGAAGAACGCGCTCGCTGAGCTCGAACCTTCGAAGCGCAAACGGCCCGCGACCGTTCGCGTGAAGGCCGCGAAGAAGAGTCGCTGACGATGGAACCTTTCGACCTCATTATTCACTCAGGCACCTGCGTGACGCCTTCGGGTGTGGTCCGAGCGGACCTCGGAATCAGAGCCGGCCGCATCGCCGACGTTGGGGCGCTTCAAGGACAGCCCGCCGCCGAGCGCTTTGATGCTACCGGCCTGCATCTGCTTCCAGGCGTCATCGATTCGCAGGTGCACTTTCGCGAGCCGGGGCTGACGCACAAGGAAGACCTCGGCAGCGGCAGCGGCAGCGCTGCGCTGGGTGGCGTCACCTGCTACTTCGAAATGCCGAACACCACCCCCAACACCGACAGCGCGCAACGGCTGGCCTGGAAAGTCGCCCGCGCACGCGAGACGAGCTGGGTGGACTTCGCGTTCTACGTCGGAGCGACCCGCGAGAACGCCGACACC
>JANOHG010000793.1:0-5512 GCA_031406375.1 Archangiaceae bacterium
CAGGGGGCGGCACCACCACGTTCAACCCGATGTCCGTCGGCAGTGGCAGCTGTTGGCACAACAGCTTGCGACGCACCGCCGCGGCGCGCTTCATCGGCGCCGTATCGCCAGGGTGGGCATTGGCCGCTACGAACGCCCCGGCAAGCAGCAGCCCTCGACGGGCGGCAGGCTGAGTCACCTTGCCCGAACCTGGCAACCCGTAGAACGACGCCAGTTGGGCAGTCACCACCGTGGTGTCGGTGGAAAGCAGCGAGGCCAGCGTTCCATCGCCGTCGAAGACGACCGAGTCGACGATGGATCGGCTCTCGGTCAGCATGTCGGCGCGGACGCCAGGCCACTGCGGGAACAGCGCGAGGTCCTTTCCCGCTGTCTCGACGGCGTCTGCGCTGAGCCATTCGAGCATCAGCCGCGACACCTGGGCACGGGCCGGCGGGCTCGCGAGCAGCTTGCGCGCAGCCGCTTCACGGCCGGACGCCGAATCAAGCGTTCCTGCCCTGCCCTCAGCGAGCAGCGCATCCTCTGCAGGAGCGCCGGTGAAGAGGAACGCCAGTTGGGTTGCCACTTCTTCTCCCGTCAGCCGAACGGTCGCGCCAGACGCAGTTGCGCCAAGCTCGGTGAGATAGAGGAATGAGCCCGACTGCAGAACCGCGGTGATGACCAGCTCGATGCCCATCGCGTAGGTGTTGTCTTCCGCGCCCGCCCGGTACACCGCCAACAGCCCGGCCTCCTCGGCCGCCGATGGAGCCCTTCGAAACGCGCGCCCACCAAAGTCGCGAATGAACGCGAGGGAACACGCCTCGGACCCCGCCGCGACCGCGCACGGCGCAACACTGGTCAACCGCTGCAGCACCACCTGGTGCGCAAGGACGCTCGCCGAATTCCACAGGCCATCGGCCTGGGTCGCGTCGACGCGTTGGTTTGCGTTGCGGGTGAAGCCCGACTGGCGAATGTCGACGCCAAGGCTTGCAGAGAACGCTGCGGCGGGCAGCCCGAGCAGCAGGTTCACCGCCACGTTGGCCTCGAGCGCGCTCAGCCGTCGAATTCCAGAGGGAAAAAACACCGCCGGCCCTGGTGGTTGCACGCCGCCAACCGTCGAAGAGTCGGGATGCAGTGGATCCGCCGGGCGGCTGGGAACTTCAGGCCGACCCTTCAAGTCAGGCACCCTGGTTTCAATCTCGCCTGAGCACGACACACACTGCAGCACCCACAGGAAACTGAAGACGCGTGACATGCGCACCACTTGAGCAACCTGCGTACCAGCGCTCGCCTCGTCAGAAGGTGGCGCATTCACACCGTCACGCCACCGCGACTGACCGATTCGTCCAAAACAGGTGGAATGCAGTGGCCTTCCAGGTCACTCGCTGACGTCAGTCGATGTCAAAGCGCGCAATCAGCGGAACGTGATCCGATAGTCCGTGGAACTTTCCCTTCTCGTCCCCGAAAGCGAACGTGTCGTCGAGGTCGTGCCACTGCACCCCTGAGCCAAACAGATGGTCAAGGTGCATTCGCAGCTTCAAGAACCCCGCGGTCGAAAACCCTTTCGGATTACGCGGGTCGATTTGCTGCAGAACTTCCTGCGCGCCGCGCAAGCCCGCTTCGGCGATCAGGTAGCGATACACCGGCGAGTCGGGCGCCGAATTGAAGTCTCCTCCGAGCACGAACGGCTCACCCCCACTCTTCAGCTGCACGTATTCCGAGAGCACCTTCGCCTCGGCGAGCTGGTTCTTTCCATGGCCCATCTTGATTTTCTGCTTCCAGAATTCCCGGGCGAAGGGCGAAGGCAGGCTCAAGTGGGTGTTGAAGAGATGGAACTTCTTTCCCTTCGGGTCTTCCAGATGAAGGTGAGCGACGATTCGCGTCTGCTTCGCGCGACGCAGGGTGTTCTCACCGAAGTGAGTCACTCCGTGCGGCGAGTCGTGGTTCCCTGTGATCACCGCCAGCTTGTCGGTGTTCACCAGCATCGCCAACCCAGTGGTGTAGAGCTTCACCCGCCCCAAGCCATAGGTGTGCGCCGGAAAATACCAAGCCTGGTAAGCCGACGGGATTCCTTCGCTGCGCAGCCCTTCACGCAGGTGGCGCATGAACGCTTCGAGCTGGGTCTCGACCGCGTGAGCTCCCCGGTGGGCCAAGGCACTGCGCAGTGAACGGGTCTCGACTTCCTGCAGACACACGACGTCGGGCAGCTCGCGCAGCGAGGCCACTGCCCGAGAGATGCGGGTCTTGGGTCCCTTCGTGCTGGCGAGCCCCTTGAGCGCGTGGCCGAAGTAACGGACGTTGTAGGAAACGATTCGCATCACGCTCTCCAGCGGCCAAGCAGCTTCGCCTGATCCGCCATACCTTCCAACCGCGTTGGGCCGTCGGCCAACCATCGCTCGGGCGTTTGAAGCAACTCTTCTTCCAGCGCGAGGTCTTCGGCGAGACCGACCGCCTCATCGGCTGAAATCCCCGCCGGAGGAACCGTCTTCAGCCATCGGTCGACCTTCAGCGAATCTGGCTTCACGCCCATCGCCCGCGCCCAACCTGCGAGCAGCCGTCGGCGAGTTCCCAAATCCGCGAGCGCCTCGGCATCGCGCAGAGCCTGCACCCGCGCGAGCGCCCCGGGAACCGCATCCACCAGCCTCCGCCTGCGAACGTGCGAGGACGCAGGGCACGCATAGGGCACGGGCGCGGGTGCGCGCGAAGCGACCCACTCGGCCGCAGTGGCGAGACACGCCCGCGCATCAGCGCGCTTGAGATCCACATCGGTCGCCACAAGCCATTGCTCGAACCGCACCACGACCGCCGCTGGCAATCCGCCCAACACGCCCGCCCAGGTTCGCTGCTGGTAGTGAATTGCCGCCGAAGCTGCAGCGACCTGTCGCGCCTGTGCCGATGTGAGAATATTTCCGGCGCGCGCGAGCGCGTGGTCGACGTTCACTTGAGGCAGCGTCAGCGGCTTGTAGCCATGCTCTGCGTCGGCGTGCAGCAGCGCGACGTCGGCGTCATCGATGCGCTTGCCGTCTCGGTACGCGCGGAAAATCTCTCCGACTCCAATCATCCCCTCACGCCACAGCTCGGCGGCGCGCAATGCGCCCATGCTCGAAGCGCCGAACACCGCCACGCCCGAGGCCAGCGCCGCACGCAGCTCGTGGTGCCACACCGAAGGCTGCGACTCGAAAACCCCGTCGATCAACACCAGCGCGCGCGGGCGACCCACCAACGCCCGCCACACGTCGCCTTGCCGCGCCGGGCCCCGAACTTCACACCCGAACTTCCGCGCTTCGCGGTGGGACATCGTCGGCCCGACAAAGGCAATCCAGCGCTTCACTGAAGAAGCTCCGACACCCGAAAGCCAGGCACCAACACCTTCACCACCCGAACCGGCAGTCGGCCGGGCGCGAGTTCGACGAAAGCGACCGGGCGACCGAACCTCTGCGCCAACCCCACGGCAGAGGTTGGGCCAACCACCGCGACCCGGCGCGAACGTCGTGCCTTTCGCACCTGCGCCCACAGCGCGTCGACGTTCAGCGTTCGCTCGATCACCACGTCCTCGCGCGCCGCCTGAATCTCGGTTTGTCGCGACTGCGCCGCCTCGAGCACCGCCGCTTCAACTGCCTGACGAAGGGTCGGCCGCGCGGCGTAACCCGCGGTGAGGCCAATCGGGCCACCGTCCAGCTCGCGCAGCAGCGCTCCAGCCACGGGCGCCACCCCGAATTTCGGAGTGAGGTCGAACACCGCCAGCTCGAAGCCTTCGAAGGCATCGGTTTTCCAGTCGAGGCGGCGACCTGAGAAGTCCCGCGGGCGCCAACCTTCGGGCAGCACCTGGGCCAGTGCTTCTCGTTCCCACGCTTCGTAGGCCGCGTGCAGCAGCGCGGCGCTCAGCTTACGGTGCGCCCCCATCGCATTCGACGTCCAGGGAACCACCACGGGCCCGGCGCCGACCGCCAAGCAGCTGACGGCGCCTGCGGGCACCCAAACCCGCCCCGGCACGTCGAGCCGCTTCGCGTGCACCCACCGGGCTCGCAACGAAGCCACCGCGCTTCCGCCAAACCAGTAGGTCGGCATCGCCGCATCGAGCTCGCCCTCGAGCGCATCGACCGCTTCCAGCGGCGGCTGTTCGGCCGCCCACAGCTCGGCCGCCTCGTGAAGCGCGCCGCGCGCCGCGCTCTGCCAGTCGCGGCCTTTGCCGTTGCTCACCTGAAGAACGTGGCCCTTGGGGCGCATCGCAGACGCGACCTCGATTCGGGTACGGTCGAGCCCGGTAAGCCGAGCGATTCGAGTCACCCCAATCGTGCCCGCCAGCGCGCGGTCGTGCGATGAAACACCCGAGACGACATCTGATGCCTGGTCCATTGAAGAGCCATCGTGCCGTGAGGACCGCGTGAAGGCGATTGCCATCATCCTTGCCGCCGGCCAAAGCCTTCGAATGGGAATACCCAAGGCCCTTCTGAACACCGATGACGGGCTCAGCTTCGTCGCCCGGCTCGCGAAGGTCTTCGCGTCGGCCGGCGTGTCCCCGCTGGTGGTGGTCGGCGCGCACGCCGCCAAAATCCACGCGGCGAATCCAGGCATCTCTTCGGTGCTCAACGCCCATTGGCCCGAGGGTCAACTTTCGTCCGCGCGCGTAGGCGTGCGAGCAGCGCTGGCGCAGGGCGCGAATCTGCTGCTCATTCACCCCGTCGATGCGCCGATGGTCTGCGCTTCCACCGTGGCCCAGGTGGTCGCGGAACTCGCGCATTCAAAGGCGATCATCGCCGCTTTTGAAGGAAAGCGGGGACACCCCATCGGGCTGCACGCCGCTGCGGCCCGAGCGCTGCTCACCTCGAAGATCGTCACCCTCGAAGAAGGTTTAACCTGGCTTCACGCCCGCGAGGTTGAGGTCGACGACCCAATGATTCTCGACAATCTCAACTCGCCCGAAACCTACCGGCTTCGCTTCGGGTGCACACCCCGACCCACCTGACTTCAGCTTGGCGGAGGTTGCGTCGCAGGCGTTCCGCCCGCAGGCATTTCGTCGTCCTTCTTCCCGCCAAACTCGTACCCAACCTCTGCGTCAACCACGAAACCAAACTGGTTGTCGTACCGCTGCACATCGCGGTTCACCCGAAACGCTTTGTACAGCCGACCGCTGAGGAAGAAAAAGGGAAGGACCTTGAGGCGCGCCCCCGCGAATACCACCGTCTTTTCGTCCAGCACCGTCAGCTCATTGAACGATGAGAAGCGGCGCTTGTAGTAGCTGCCGAAGACTTGCAGAAAGCTGAGCAGCGGAACTTCCATGTGCGCGACGAAGTTCTTCGCGACTGAGTTCGACACGCCTTCGAGTGAAACGGTGACTCCGATCGCGTTGCGAATACCCCAGCTGGCTTCGAGATAGTAACCCACGCGAGAGCCGAGCCCGGTGGTGACAATGGCTTGTTGTTTGGTGCGATAGTTGAAGAAGCCGTTCGCGTTGGTTCCTGCGTCGTCGTAGATGAACCGTTCGACCTCATAGAAAGTGTCGAAGTACGACGGCTTGTAGCGGCTGCCCAGAAAC
>JANOHG010001269.1:0-2218 GCA_031406375.1 Archangiaceae bacterium
GAATGAAGCCGCGGGTATTGGCGAGCTCACCCAACTCGTCGCGCACCGTCTTCGAGAGGTTGATGAACTCGATGATTCCCTTCTTGTCGTTCGGAAACTGCGCGCACAACCGGTCGATCAACGCGCTTTTTCCCGCGCAGAAATCGAACGTGATGCCCCCCGCGCGAACGTGATCGTACCCATCTGGATTGATCTCGAAGAACTCAATCAGCTTGCCCAACCCGAGGCCCTCGAAGGTCGCGCGCATCTGCCCGCCTTCTTGCAGTTGACCCAGGTAGTGAACGCCCGGGCTGAACCGGTGGCCGCCAAGCGCGAAGCTGTGCGTCCAACCCCCCGGTACATAGTGCTGCTCGAGCACCACGACCTTCTGGCCTGCCTGCGCAAGTGTGACTGCCGCGGTGAGGCCACCCATCCCAGAGCCGATGACTGCCGTGTCGACGTCGACCATTACCTTCGCATAGCGCACCCGAAACCCCGATGTCGCGGGTCGCCAGCGACGAGCCGGCTGGTTCATTTTCAACGCCCGGTGAAAACCGGGAAGAATTCCCGGGGAGCGCGCTTTTTTCGCAGGCACCGGGTCTGAGCGCTCATGTAGCAAACCGACAACGCCAGCCGTCGCTTGCCGGTGCGGCTTCGGCCCGAACGATGCCAGACCTTGTTGTGCACCAACACCACTTCGCCAGCCAGCACAGGTAACGGGAGCGCGCGATCGCCCAGCTGGGCGGCGGCGACTTTGTCGCGAGGCACGACGCCTCCGAGCTCAGTGACCAGCCCTGCGAGGTGACTGCCAGGCAGCACCTCGAGGCAGCCGCCGTCGGCGGGGGCGTCGTCGAGCGCCGTCCAAATCTGCAAGTGCGGATCCTCACTGAGGCCCCACAGCTTCCCGCCGTCCTGATGCCAGGGAATATCGCTGCCACCCGGAACCCCCTTGTTGAAAAGGATCGCGCGGTACAACACCACCGGCCCCTGAATCTGCGCGTGCGCCACCGCCTCGAACAGCGGGTTCTCAAGCCAGGTCAGAAACCGTTCGTCCTTCTCGAGCTTCTCGAGCTTGCGGTACGCGAGCGATGGCCCCTGCCACCCCAGCCCAATCGGCGCGTCCTCGTACTTCCCTGTTTCCGAGTCGAGCTGGAAGAACAGCCCCGGGTAGGTCACCCGACCCAGCATCAAATCCTCTGCCCGCTCTCGCAGCGCGAGCAGCCCCTTGTCGTCGAGCACCCGACCCAACCGCGCGTAGCCGTCTTTCGCGAGCTGAGCCAGCGGCGCGGTGAGATCGAGCTGCGCGGCAGTGGGCAGCAGCCAGCTCATCGGGCGTAGGTGGCGTCGGTACCGACGAACGCACGGTAGACCGCGTCGATTCGCTCGCGCAGCGACGGCGAAAGCTCGACAGCGCACGCGTCGATCGCAGCGTCGAGGTGGGCCACGCTTCCGGGGCCGATCAGCACCGAGTCAACCCCTGGGCGACCGGCGAGCCAGGCATACGCCAAGGTGACGCGGTCGATTCCTTCGGCCTGGCCTACCTCACCCAGCTGCTGCGCGAGCATGAACAGCGCATCCGTCCAGTACCGCTTTCGGTAGATCGCGTTGCGTTCGAAACGCGAACCCGAGGGAATGCCTGCACCTGGCGCTGGAGCGCGCGCAAGCAGGCCTCCCGCAAGCGGGTTGTAGACGGTCACGTGAATCGGGTTGTGACGGGCGAAGGCGAAGAACTCGAAGTCGAGCTGCCGCACCAAGACGTTGTAGAGCATCTGGGCCTTGACGGGGCGCTGCAGCTTCCGCGCGTCGCAGGCGTGATTGATCTGCGCGATTTGCCAAGCGGCGTAGTTCGAGACACCCCAGCTGCGGATCTTTCCCGACTCGATTAGCGCCGCAATGCCGTCCAGCGTTTGCGTCATCTGCGTCGATGGATCCGGAGCGTGCAGGTAATAGACATCGACGCGATCCGTCTGCAGACGGGCGAGACTCTCGTCGAGTGCGCTGAGCAAGCGACCAGGTGATAGCCCTTCGACCCGTCCCGACTGGCGCAGCAACCCGACCTTGGTCGCGATCTGGACGCCTTCACGCCGACCCTTCAACGCAGCGCCGAGAATGCGCTCGGCTTCACCGTCGCCGTACACATTCGCCGTATCGAAGAATGTGATTCCTCGCGCGATCGCGCGATCCACGATGCGATGCGCCTGGGGCGACGGCGTTCGGGGTCCAAAGTTCATCGTGCCAA
>JANOHG010001287.1:0-1761 GCA_031406375.1 Archangiaceae bacterium
AACCGCGCGATGTCGTCAGTGGCTGGGGCCGGCTGTTCGAGCCCGGGCGCGAAGTTCAGCCTGATGATCTCGCGAAGGCCCCCGATGTTCTGTTTCGCGGCCTCGCCCGCAGCTACGGCGATTCATCGCTGCCGCCAGCGAGCAACCCGCTCGTCGTCTCGACCGTTCGCGCGGATCGGATTCTCGCCTTCGACGAAGTCACCGGTCGGCTGCGCGCCGAAGCGGGCTTGTCGTTGCTCGAGCTCAATCGCTGCTTCCTCCACCGCGGCTGGTTCGTGCCCGTCAGTCCGGGCACCCAGTTCGTCACCCTGGGGGGCATGGTCGCTGCCGACGTTCACGGCAAGAACCACCACGTCGAAGGCTGCTTTGGCGCCCACGTCTCGCGACTGAAGATGCGCGTCGCCGACGGCCGCATTCTCGAGTGCGGGCCTGATCTCGAGCGTGAATTGTTCTGCGCCACCGTGGGCGGCATGGGGCTCACCGGCCACATCCTCGAAGTTGAGTTCGGAATGCGGCGGATTCCAACCGCGTGGATCTGGCAGGAAACCGAGCGCGTCAGCGATGTCACCACCTACGTCACCCGTCTCAAAGAGGCGACCGAGAAGGGCTGGCCGATGTCGATGGGGTGGATCGATTGCCTGTCTCAGGGCGAGTCGATGGGCCGTGGCATCTCGATGATCGGCCGTTGGGCCGAGGCGCATGAAGCGCCGTCGCAGATGCCGCGTGAGCCTCTGAAGCTGCGCATGCCGTTTCTGGCGCCCGAATTTCTGCTCGGCCCGCTTACCGTGCGCGCCTTCAACACGGGCTTCTATTGGAAGCACCCTGCGAAGAAAAAGCAGGGCCTGGTCGACCCCTACGCGTTCATCTACCCCCTCGATTTCGTGCGCGACTGGAACCTGGGCTACGGACCACGTGGCTTCACCCAATACCAATGCGTGTTGCCCGACAGTGCGGGCGAAGGCGTGGCCAAGCGCTTCCTCGAAGTGCTGACTTCGCGCGGAGGAGCCAGCTTCCTCTGTGTCATCAAGGACTGCGGCGCACAGGGCTCGGGGATGCTCAGCTTTCCGATGAAGGGCATCACCGTCGCGCTCGACATCGCGGTGCGCGATGGCACCCAGGCACTGGTCGACACGCTCAACGAGTTCGTCATTGGCGAAGGTGGCCGCATTTACCTCGCGAAGGATTCCTTCACCCGCAAAGAGCATTTCGAGCAGATGGAGCCGCGGCTGAAGGCGTTCCTCGAGGTTCGCCGCAAGTGGGATCCGACGATGAAGTTCAAGAGCGCGCAGTCTATTCGTCTATTCGGAGATCCCGCATGAGCCGCCGCGTCGCGATTCTTGGTGCCACCCGGGGAATGGGCCGAGCGCTCGCTCGCAAGATGGTCGAGCGGGGCGACGCGCTGGCGCTGATGGGCCGCGGCGCCGACGAGCGGGCAAAGAGCGTGGCTGATTTGAAGGCGCGCGCGTCTTCGGGTGCGGCGATTTTTTCCACGCAGTGCGATCTCGAGAAGCCAGAAGGGTTCCGAGCCGCGCTCGATTCGGCAGAGCGCGCGCTGGGCGGGCTGGACGTGGTGGTGGTGACTGCGGGGGTGTTCGCCACCCAGGAGCAGCTCGAAAGCGACTTGGTGCTGACGCAGCGGCTGCTCACCGTCGACTTCGCGAACACCGTCGTCTTTTGCGAAGAGGCGCGCAAGAAGCTGCTTTCGCGCGGCGGTGGAACTTTGTGCGTCTTCAGCTCGGTGGCCGGGTGGTGAATGGGGTC
>JANOHG010000797.1:0-8655 GCA_031406375.1 Archangiaceae bacterium
CGTTCATCGTTGATGATCTCGGGGTTCAGCGTGGTGGTGCCTTTCCTTCTGGGGGTCGCTCTCGCCCTGTTGCTGTATCCGCGGTTTGCGGGCATTGGCGTTCAAAAGCTGGCTTTCGTGCTCTTCGTCGGGTCGGCGATGGCGGTGACCGCCTTCCCTGTTCTGGCGCGGATCGTCAAAGACAGCGGCCTTTCGAGCCAGCCAATTGGAGTCCTCGCGTTGGCCTGCGCGGCGGTGGATGACGTGGGTGCCTGGTGCCTGCTCGCGTTCGCCACCAGCGCGGCCGACGGAAGCATTGGCGCGGCGATCGCGACAGTGGTGATGACCTTCGTGCTGGTGGCGATGACGGTGCTGGTAGGCAGGCCGCTGCTGGTGAAGGTGGTGACGTCGCTTGATCAGAATGGAGAGCCGATCGGCCGCAGCGCGGTCGCCTATGCGCTGTGTGCGTTGTTGCTGATGGCGATGCTCGCCGAAGGAATCGGAATTCACGCGGTCTTCGGAGCTTTCCTTGCCGGGGTGATCGTCCCCCACGATTCAAAGCTCGCCGTGGGCTTGCGGGAAAAGCTCGAGGACGTGGTGATGATCGTTTTTCTGCCTCCCTTCTTCGCGTTCTCCGGAATGCGGACCCAGCTGGGCCTGGTCTCGGGGCTCGAGCTCTGGTTGTGGACGCTGGCGATCATCTTCGTCGCCAGCCTCGGCAAGGTGGGGGGCACGGTGACCGCCGCTCGGCTCACTGGCCACACTTGGCGCGACGCCACCTCGCTTGGGCTGTTGATGAACACCCGCGGCGCTGTGGGCCTGGTCGTGCTCAACATCGGGCTCGACCTGAAGATCCTCTCGCCGACCATCTTCGCGATGATGGTGCTGATGGCGGTGACGACCACGTTCGCGACTCCTCCGATTCTGAAGTGGGTGCGGCGGCCAGCGTGAAGGCCGCGTCAGCTGTCGGCGGTGGCGATGAAGAGGGTGTGGCGCTTGATCGTCTGAGTCGTGGCTGTGAAGCCCGCGTTTTCGAGCCGTTTGACGAACCGAAGATCAGGCCCCGCGGACCAGACGACGAGCACGCCCGTGGGATGAAGCGCTGCGCGGGCGAGCGCGAGGCCGTGATCATCGTAGAGCGAGTCGTTTGAGTCAGCGGTGATCGCGGTGGGGCCGTTGTCGACGTCGAGGAGGATCGCGTCGAACGGCCCTGACTTGTAGACCTTGCGAACGTCCTTCGCGATTACCTGAACCCGCGGATCATCGAGAGGAGCGTTCGCGAGCGGCGCGAGCATTCCCTTGTTCCAGTCGATCACTGCTTGCGACAGCTCTGCGACGGTGATCCGGGCGTGTGCGGAAACCAGATCGAGCGTCGCGCGCAGCGTGAAGCCCATGCCCAGGCCTCCGATCAAGATCCGCTTGAGCGATCGCGCCGCGCAAGCCGCTTCGGCCATCGCGCGCTCGGACCCGGTCGACCTGCTGCTCATCAACGTCTGCCCATCAACCCGAATCGCAAACTCGAGATCCCGTTGTTGCAGGGTGAGCAGCGCGCCTCCTGGCGCGTGAGAGGTCGCCAGCGTTTTCCACGGTTTCATCCAAGCTCCCGAGCGAAGAACGCCGAGTTCGCCGCTAATTGTTTCAAGTACCCGTCGACATCGGCGCGCGCATCGGCGCTTAGCTGCGCGATTGGCACCACGTGCTCTTCAGGCACGTAGCGAAAGGTGAAGTTTACCCGCCGCGTCTCGAAGTCTTTGACCTTGAGCACGAAGTGGCATTTGGCTTTGTGGTCGACGCGCTGAACCCGGTGAAAGAGCCGCTTCTTCCAGCGGTCTCCACCGAAGATCTGCAGCGAGCCATCATCGAGCCATTGCTGTGACACCACGCCCTCGCGTTCGCCCTGACGACCGCTGTTAACGAACTGAAACAGCGCGCGTTCGCCCAAAGACAGCGACGCGACGGGCCCAGGCTCGAAGTCCTTGTGTTCTCCGACCCGTGCACTGTCGACCCATTTCCCGCCTTCGAGCCGGCGGCCGTAGAGGTTGATCAAACAGGTATTCAGCGCCCAGCGTGCGGGCATGTCCGGCCCGGTGAACATCTTGTGCGCGGTGGCTTCGATTCGGGTGACGAGCTTTGCGAGCAAGCCAGGAAACGGCTCGGCGCGAACGCAGCGGTTGAGCACGCCCTTCGGCGGTCGGTAGTAGTCGAGGCAGGCGAACTGCCAGTTGCCGAGCCAATAGACGGGCCGCAGCAGCCGGCGTTGCTCTTGCCCTTCGGGCGGTGGCCTCAAATCCGAGAAGCGATTTTCCCAAATCGGATGAAGCGTCGCGAGCCAGGTGACCAGCGCGGCGTGATCTGCCGGCGACAGAAACGTCGCGTCGTAGTGAAGCCCTTCGTTTCTTTGGATGCGCTGGCGACCAGGCCAGCGCGGCGAGTAGCCGTACACAGTCTACCCAGATAATCACTTCACGACGATCTGCCCCAACATGTTCGGGTGAATGTGGCAGCGGAAGTTCACCGTGCCCTTGGTGAGGATCTGCGTGTACGAGTTGGCCCCGTTGGGCAGGAGCACCGCGGGCTGATGGTTGAGCCCTGCCGGGTTGGCGTTCGCGTGGATCTGGTGGTTGCGGGTGTCCATGTTGATGAACGTCACCCGGGTGCCGGGGTTGACGAAGATGATCGACGTCGAGACGGCGCCAAAGGCTGCGGTGTTGGGGTTGGCGTTGGTTCCCAGATTCACGCCGGGCGCTATCTTGATCACCACTTCCTGCAACAGATCCAGCGTCAGCGGGGTGCTGCTCGAGATCGTGCCTGAGGTGGTGGTGATCGTCAGCGGCATCCCCAGTGTTCCCAGCAGCTCCGAGCCGGCGCGCAGCGTCAGCGTTACCTCAACCGCGGCGGTGGCGAGGGCGACGCTCGCCGGATTGAAGCTCGCGGTCACCCCGGTTGGCAGCCCGGTGACACCAAAGGTTGCGGTGCCGCTGAAGCCGTCTTTCCCAGTCACCGTGAGCTTGACGGACTTGGCCTCGTTGAGCCGCAGCGTCAACGACGTGAAAGGAGTCGAGAGGGTGAGGCTGCCACCGTTCGAAGCGGGCGGAGCAGTCGGAGGCGGTTCAACCGGAGGCGTCACCACCGGAGGTGGTTCAACCGGAGGAGGTTCGGTAGGAGGAGGACTGGTAGGCGGAGGTTCAGTGGAAGGAGGGGTGGGCGGCGCGACAGGTGGAGGGACGTCGTCAACCGGAACCGCAGCGGGATGCTCACCCGGTTCGAGGATTTGACCAGCGCACCCGCTGGCGAGCGCGAGTGCGAAGACGAGTCTGAGTGTGGTGCGCATGGGCAGAGGCTGCTGCAAGCCGAAGCCCCAGCGTGCGCGGCAGCTAACCGTGCATAAACGCGCGGATGCGACGCTCAACGTCAAGCCAGGTGGCTGTAAACTTCAGTGGGCGGATGGCGTGCGAGCAGTCCACTTGGGGTTTCAAGGGCCGACGCCACGAAACCAACTTCCGCAGCCTGGCCGCGTCTACAAAGCGGCATCGGCGGAATGCGTAGCACGGGCCTGCCGGTGGCAAAGCTTTCACAAAGCGATCATCTAAGGAATAAACCCACGTGCACCCAAACCCCGAGTGAGAGAGCATGCGACTGCCCATATGCCTCTTGAACTGCGCGACCCCTCCTCTGGCAGTACCTTTCAAGTCCCCGACGAAGGCCTGACGATTGGCCGCGAAGGAGGAAAAGCCGACTTTCAAGTGAAGGACAATGGTGTGTCGAAGAGCCACTGCCGGATCTACCTCGACGGTGATGCGTGGTTCCTCGAGGATCTCGGCTCGGCAAACGGCACCTACCTCGGGGAAGACAAGCTGGCGGCTCCGACCGAGCTGATGCCCAACGACGTAATCTCGATGTCGAAGACCCGGTTCGAGGTGCTTGGACAGGTGGCCGACGACGGCGGCGATGACGAGCAAGCACCTCCGCCCACCCCGCCACCGGCTCCCAAAGCGAAACCTCCTCCCCCGCCGAAGGTCGCACCTGCAGCAGGCCCGAAGAAGGTCCCTGCCAAGCCTGGGTCAGCGGGTCCCGCGATGTCGGCGGCCCGCAAGAACAGCCGCCCGGCTGACGTCGCTCCGGACGACGCCCCGGCCAAAGGCGTCGGGTACTTCTTCATCGCAGTGCCGAAGGCGATCGTGTTTTACCTCGCGGCGATTCCTCTGTTGCTCGTGAACCCGATCGGCACGATCAAGAAGGGAATCGCAGATCAGAAGCATGAACCGATGGGCAAGATGGAGCTGATCGCGTACGCGATTCCTGCGCTCTTCGTTCAGGCGGCCTTACCTGCAATCGCCACCGGCATCGTGCTCGCGGTGGGCGGCACGTTCTCGCTCATGTCGTTCATCCCGATTGTGCCTGCCATCAGCGCCGTGATCGGAGCGGTGATCACTGGCTACTTCTTCCACCCAGTGATGGGGTGGATCATCACCAAGCTCAAGGGCACTTCGGATCAGCGTTCGCGCACCAACTACTTCCTGATGTTGATGACGGCGACTGCTGTTCTCGCCGTGCCAACGACGATAGCGACGCTGTTGGGCCTGGCCGCGAGGGTGCCCTTCATCGGCCTGGTCGGAGTGATTCTGAGCTTGATCGCTTCGCTGGCGATGCTCTTCGTCATCTACTCGTGGCTGGTCTTCTTCGACGTGTTGAAGGTCGTGCGCACCGTCGTTCTCGTGCTGGGAGCCCTCTTGGTGTTGGGCGCCGTTTCTACGGGAGTGATGGGGCAGGTGGCAGTCATCCGTGCAATGGGCAGCAGCGGCGTCGGCGGTGATGTGGCGGCGCAGATCGCCGATGCTGAAGCGAAGGGCGCGAAGGCGTTGGAAGAAGCCAAGGAAGCTCAAGAGAAAGTGAATGAAGCGCTTGGCGACGCCAAGGAAGCGGGCGAGGAAGCAAAGGACGCTGCCAAGGAAGCCGTGAAGGAAGCCAAGCCTCCGAAAGAAGCTGAGAAGCCGGCAGAGAAAGAGAAAGAGAAGGAAGTCGTCGCCGTTGCTCCGCCTGCTGAAGAGAAGGTGAAGCCAGCAGAGAAGGCCCCCGTCGCTGCGGTGTCGGGCGGTGGCTACCCGGCGTTCGCTCAGATGCGCGACTTCGTTGAGAAGAAGATCACCGACGATCCAACGCTGCTCACCCGCACGTCGGGCTTGCTCGACATGTATCGGGCCTACGAGAGCGACGTGTTCGAGATCGACGCGAAGTACCAGAAGGAAACTGCGAAGAAGCCGGGTCTCGCGCGGGTCAATAAGCACCTGCGCGACGCCGAGGTTTATGAAAAGACCGAGAAGCGGGTGAAAGAGATGCACGGCAAGCTGAGGTAGGTCATTCGGCTCGAGCGCCTTTGCCGATTCAGCTGAGGCGCTCGACAGTCTGATTGCCGCTTACTTGGTGAGGCGATCAACAAGGGCGACGTAGGACGCCATCGACGCGTCTTTCGACCCGCCCTTCTTCTTCGTCCAGGCGTCGAACTTCGCGCGCCCCTTGAAGTCCATCATCCCCGGGCGCGAGCCCGAGACATCGCCTATGGTTGCCTGCTTGAAGAGCGCGTAGAGCTCGAGCAACTCGTCGTTCGAGGGAGCTTCTTTCAGCGTCTTCACCCGCTTCTGAGCGTCTTCAAACTGTTCGATCGGAGTCATTCGACAACGGTACTTCGTTGAGAAACGGAGCAAGCGGAAATCTGCGCGGACTACGGTTGCCCGGTGCGAATCGAGCTTCGGGTGATCTTCCTGATGATTGTATTGGCGGGCTGCAAGAAAACCGCGGTGCCCGATGGAGCTCCACAGGCGCCAATCACGCGCGCGAGTGGGCTGATCATTCAGGTGCTCAAGTCAGGCGCGGGCGACGAAGCGAAAAAGGGCGACAAGGTCAGCGTTCACTACGTCGGCACGCTGCGTGACGGTGCGAAGTTCGACAGCTCGCGCGATCGCGATCAGCCGTTTTCCTTTTGGGTCGGCGAGCGGCAGGTGATCGAAGGATGGGACGAAGGGATCCTCGGAATGCGGGAAGGTGAGCTGCGCCGGCTCACCATTCCTCCGGCATTGGGTTATGGCACCGACGCCAAGCCCGGAATTCCCGCGGGCTCGACGTTGCTGTTCGACGTCGAGCTGATGGATGTGCGCTGACTTAAGCGCGCTTACTGCGGCAAGACCCGCCAAAAGAACTTGTCTCAAGGCTCGACGTAGCGCCAGATTTCCCCATTGGCGGTAAGCACGCCGTTGGTTCTCTGCCAATACATCGCAGCGAGAATCACCGAGCGTTGCCCATCGAACGACGCCGCCAGCCCATAGGGAGGAATGACTCCGTCATAGTCACCGCCTGGCGCCGGATCGAGCGGGGTGAGCATCGATGGATTTGAAAGCGGAGCCTTGAGCACATTCGTTGATCCAAAAGGGAACACGTACAGCGTGTTGGCGGTGCCGACCACCGCTCCGACGTTCGCTTTGTCGTAGACGACCGTCCAGGTCGCGCCCTTGTCGATGCTTCGCCGCACCCCCTGAATCGGAAAGGTGCCGTTGACGGGAAAGTAGAGCGCGCCAGACGTTGGATCCCGCCAGGGCGTGAACGAGCCGTGGTGATGGGTGAAGTTGCCGACCTGGGTCCACGCCGCTTCGCTGATCTGCCCGTTCACGCGTCCCGCGGTGGTCGTGCGGTAGATGCCAGGCCCGCCCCAACCCGCGATCAAGAGCCAGGTCGTCGCATCGACCGCATAGATGTAGTGCGAGTCACCCCATGGCGTGTTGTGAACTTCCCACGTCAAACCGCCGTCGGTGGATTCGCCCAGCGCCTGATGAGTCGCAGAGCCATAGTGGTAGGTGACGAGGATGTGGTTGGGTGAATTGTCGGGGAGAATGTGCACCTGGTAAAAGTCGGTGCGGAGGTCGCTCTTGCCAGGAGGAAACTGCACCGTTCCGCCGCCCTTCTTTGGCACGATGCCATTGTCGGGAATCAGGTTGGTCCAGGTGACGGCTCCGTCGGTCGATTTCCAGAGGCCGAGATCTCCGTAGCCCGCGGGCGTGTACATCGTCGGCGGCGTCGCGGGATTGCGGTTGGGATTGGGATCGATAGCGATTCCCCAGGCATTGCCGCGCGCCATCGTCTGGTTGACCTTGGTCCAGGTCAGTCCAAAGTCGGTGGACTTAAGGACATGGCGGTCTGCATTCGAGTTCGGCGTTCCGGTCTCGTAGAAGAAATAGAAGTCGCTGGGTCGCGCAGGGTCTCCCACCAGGCCGTCGCCCGACATCACCACCTGACTGGTGGGCCAGTTGAGCATCTTCGTCCACACGCCTGGGGTCCCTGCTGCTGGCATTGACACCTGAACCGTCGCCGTCGCGCTCTTCGTCGGCGCGGCCCGGCTCGTCGCGACCACATGGTAGGTGCCCGCGATCATCGGGGCCTGATAGCTGCCGAGGGCGCTAATCGAGCCCCCCGGCGCGCCTTCGGCGACCGACCAGGTGCACACACCATCGGGCGACCCGGTGACCGTGCATTGAAACATCTGCTGCGCTTTTGTCGCCAACGTGACCAGCGCGGGACTCACCGTCACCGTCACTGGTGTGGGACCCGCATCTGCTGTCGCATTCCCACCGCCTGCGCCGCCGCCCGCTGCGCCACCGGATCCACCTCCAACAGAGGTTGGTGGAACTCCAGCGTCAAGCAGCGAGTCCGAGATTGATCCCTGACACCCTGTCAGCAAAACCAACCCCACCCCAAACCACCTGCGCGCACCAGCCCTCGAATCGGTCATGAAGAATGACAAAGCAAGACCCGAACCAGCCGTTCGCACCTTTCGGGTCAGCCGCTTATCAACGCCGGGCGTCAACCCCGCGTTGACGCCCAGAACCCACGTCCAGGGGTGCTTGACGGCGTTTGTTTCCGCGAAGACTGGCTTCGCGGCGCAGAGCCGATGAAGCTCCTTTGCCCTGAAACCCGTGCTGCGCTGCGTGATGTTGCTGACCCTTCTTGAAGCCACGTCGGGCTGTCTCGATGTCGCGTCGCTGTCGCGCTGCTTTCACGCGCCGGTCGTGCCTGCGCCTCCGGATGGAGGCTATGCCTCGGGCCCGCCGTTCTGGATCGAGCAAGAACGCATGAGCACGCCGCGGCGTCAGCTGGCGGCGATCGCCAGCGGTACCGAGATTCACGCCTTAGGGGGCGTGTCTAGCGCCGAGCAATCTTCGAGCGAAACCTACGACCTTCGAAAGAACACCTGGGCACCTGGGGTCTCGCTCCCCGCGGTTCGGTCTTCGCACGGCGGCGTACGGCTGGCAGATGGATCATTGGCAGTGGTTGGCGGCTGGGACGGCACGGCGAGCCTTGCGAGCACGCTTTGGTTGGCTCCCAACGCGACCACCTGGACGTCTCCCGGCGAGAGCAGATTCGCACTGACCACTGCCCGGTTGTTGAGACCGTCCCACAGCGTCTTCTGATGGTGCCCTATCAGGGCACCCGGCAGCCCTTCGAGCTCGGCCCCCGCTTCCGTCTCGCGCGCTCCCAGGACCACGATCCCACCCTCCGCATTGGCCATCGCGCTGTACGTCTCCCAGAAGCTCCCCGGGAAGCCGCCCTTCCCCGACTTGAACTCCCAGTCAGTGGTCTCGCCGACCCGGGCGGCTTCGAGAATGCGATCCAGGAGCTCGGCGGTCATCG
>JANOHG010001295.1:0-1409 GCA_031406375.1 Archangiaceae bacterium
CTTCCTCGGACGAAGCGGGGAAGAGCTCACTCAATGACTTGCCGGCCTTCAAGCCAACCAACGCCTTGTCGGCTTCGACCTTGGCCAGCGCCTTCGCTTTTTCGCGGGTCAACAGCTGCGCTGCGATCTGGGGCTTCACCATCTCGAGCGTCTGGGTTTCGGGTGCCTTCTTCTCTTCCACTTTCGCCAGATGCCAGCCTAAGGGGCTTTCGATCGGCTCAGAGACTTCACCTGGCTTGAGGGTGAACACGGGGGTGGCGAGTGTCGACGGCAGCGACATTCGTTCGACAAGGCCGAGGTCGCCGCCCTTCTCTTTCGTCTCGATGTCTTCAGAGAACTGCTTGGCGAGCTCTGCGAAGTCCTTCCCCGCGGCAAGCTCCTTCTTCAGCCCTTCGATCTTCTGGCGCGCCTCGATGCGCTTGTCCTCCGAGTCTTCCTTGTTCGCTCGAATCACGATCTGCCGCACACGCACGCGCTCAGGCTGCTGATAGCTGAGCTGATTGGCGGCGTAATAATCGGCAATGTCCTTCTCGTGGCCTGTCACCCAGGCGGTCAGCTCGGCGCTTTTCGGGGCCACGACCTTGCCAGCGAACATCGCTGCAGTGAACCGAACGAAGGTGGCCTTCGCCTTGTTGGCGTCCTTCAAGTAACGGGCTTTAACCTCATCCTCGCTGACGACGGCTCCTGACTCGACCAGATCAAGCATCTTCGCGGAGGCCATCTGGCGCCGCAGAGCTGCCTCGAAGAGCACGTCGCTCTGGCGGAAGTAGTCGTTGAGCACCTGCTTGTATTGGTCACCGTCGAACTTGCCGTCTTTCTGGAAGTTCGGATTCGTCTTCAGCTGCTCGAGCACTTCCTCGTCGGAGGCCGAAATGCCACGGGCTTCGGCAGCCTGGGCGAGCAGCTCGGAGTTCACCAGCTGATCGATCACCTGGCGGGGGAGACCGAACTGCCGGGCGAGGTCGGCAGTCATTCCTTGCGACCGGTAGTTGGCCAGCTGATTCGAGTAGGCTTGGCTGAAGTCCTTCACCGGAATGTCTTTGCCATTTACCGTCGCGGCGACATCGGCCGTCGCTTCGGTTTCTGTGCCCGCTGAACAGCCCTTCGAGCCGGGGCCCCACTGGAGCGCAAAAAGCACTGCGAGGATGAAGATGAAGACGTATGAGAGCAGCCGCTTGGAATCGACGGAATTGGCCATGGGTATTCGACGGTTGGGTCTGAAAGAAGCAGCAGACGTTCGCTTGACCTGTAGGATCTGCCCATTGAACATGCAAGGGATCTGATGGTCTCCCTTCTCAAGCGTTACCGCGATGTCCTCTTGGTAGGGGCGTTGCTGCTTTATCCATTGATCACCTACCTTTCTTCCGGGCACAAAGGGCGCGATCCAAACTTCGTCGATCGCGCGGTGC
>JANOHG010001301.1:0-1741 GCA_031406375.1 Archangiaceae bacterium
GTCGAGCAGCCCAGCTTCACGCAAGAACCCAATTGCGCTCATCAGCTCGGAGGACGACAGGCCGAACTTCGATCGGTCGCCTCCCGATGCTTCCCACTTTCCTGCGCCACGTGACGACAACCGAACCCTCATTCCGATGCGCGGCCTGATTCCGGTGCGACGCGAGACCTCGGCTATCAACGCCAACTCGGTTGGCTTTTCGACGACCATCACGACCTTGCGGCCCAGCTTGCTCGCGTAAAGCGCGGTCTCGACGTACTCCTCGTCTTTGTAGCCGTTGCAGATGATGAGCGCGTCGTCGTCGTCGAGCAGCGCCATCACCGCCAGCAGCTCGGGCTTGCTGCCTGCCTCGAGCCCGTAGCCGAACTGCTTGCCGGCGGCGACTATCTGCTCGACCACATACCTGTGCTGATTGACCTTGATCGGGAAGACGCCGCTGTAGGTGCCTTTGTAGCCGTGCTCGCTGATCGCCTTCTTGAAGGCTTCGTTGAGGTGCACCACGCGGTGACGCAACACATCGGTGAAGCGGATCAACAGCGGAGGTACGATGCCTCGGCGACGCACCTCGTCGATCAACTCTTTGAGATCAAACGATGGGGTGTCGGGCCCGCCTGGGTGCACCATGACGTTGCCCTTGTCGTTGATTCCGAAGTAGCCCGCTCCCCATTGCCTGATCGAATAGGTCTCGAGTGAATCGGCAATCGTCCAGCGTTTCGGAAGGGGGGTGTTGGTCGCCATGGGCGCGCGCAACTATAGGGAATCGTCGCGACGATCCACATTCTTCTTGATCACCGTTCGCTGAGCTCGGCGATTCGCGAGATCCTCCGCATCGCAACTGGATCCTGCATCAGCTGAAGCACCTGATTGTTCTGAAGAAGGGCGCGGGTATCACCGCCACCCAACGCCTTTTTCATCGCGGGCGTCGCGAGCATCGCGGTGAAGCGAGGATCCTTCAGCAACGCTTGAAAGTCGGAGCTTTGCTTGAGCTTGGCCGCCGTCTTCGGGTCGGCCTGCAGGCCTGCTACCCGCACCACGTCGGTGATTCCCGAGAACTGCGACATTTCGAAAAGGTTGTACTTTCGCGCCATCGAGAAGGTCAGCGAGTCTTTCGGCACCAGGCCGAACTTGCGGCCCTGAAGGGTGACGTTGTCTTCCACGAACGAAAGCGCGCAGACGACAACCCAGGCGAGCGCGGCTACTTTCGCTCCTCCAATCAAGAATCCAAGCGTACGGTCGGCGGTGCGGTTCTCGGGGTTTCTGCCAGCCACTATCCGGCGAAGAACCAAGGTGAGGATGAACCGCACGAAGACGAAGACGAGGATGAAGGTGACGAAGGTGGCCACGACAGTGCCCACCACCAGCGAGACCTGAAATTGTTTGGCGGCGACGGGGCCGAGGAAATCGCCCACCGGGCGGGCAGCGAACCACGCGCCGATCGCGGCGATAGACTGGCCGACCTGCCGAGCCGCGCCTTGAAACGCACCCCACAGCGAAAACACCAACACCAGGCCCAGCAGGGCGAAATCGGGAGCTGTCACCGGATTTTGAACTGATCGCCCTTCGCCTTGAACGCGTCGTGCAAGCGGGTCTGCACTTTCACCAACTCCTCTTTGTAACGGGCATTCGACGGCTCGTAAGTGAGTGCCGTCTTCAACGAACGCTCAGCAGCCGACCAGTTTTCCGACGCGACCTCTTTCATCGCTGCCTGGAAGAAGCCGCGGCCCTTGGGGTGGGTGCCGAT
>JANOHG010001313.1:0-14003 GCA_031406375.1 Archangiaceae bacterium
AGCCGCGATCCCCGCTGCCGCCGAAGCCCAAGGTGTGAACGACGCCTGGTTCAGCACCAGCGCAGCCCACCCACTGCCAAGGATGCGCTGAGTGTCAGCAGATCCTTTCTTGCTCAGCCTGATGCTGGTCCTGCCCGCGTACGCAGGTTCCGAGTTGGGGGTGTTCAAACCAGCCGGGGTGCTCAAGCACGCCCGCACCCTTCACACCGCGACGCGGTTGGTCGATGGACGCGTGCTGGTGGTTGGTGGTCGCGGCGTCGATGGAACTCAAGACCTCGACTCCGTCGAAATCTACGAGCCGAAGCGAAATCGCTGGGTTGCGGGCCCCAACCTCGCAACCGGTCGCAGCGGTCACACCGCCACGCTGCTGCTTGACGGGCGGGTGTTGGTGACAGGCGGAACCACTGATGAGGCGAGCGGTGAAGGCAACCGCTTCGTCGCCTGCAGCACTGCCGAGCTGTTTGACCCCAAGACCAACCAATGGAAGTCGGCAGCGTCGATGTCACAGGCGCGCAATTGGCATACCGCGACGCTCGTCAACGAGGGGCGCGTGCTGGTGGTTGGCGGGGCACGCGAACAGAAGAGCCACCTGGCCACCACCGAAATGTACGACCCGACCCAGAACAACTGGATGGCCGCACAACCCCTCGCCCAGTCGCGGTGTCTGCATCAGGCGGTGAAGCTCAGCGACGGCAGCGTGCTCGTCGTTGGAGGGCGCTCGAATCAGATGCCCCCCGACGTCGATGGGCCTGATGCGGGAATGGCGCAGCGCCCCCACGGGGGTGGAAAAGGCGCCACCGGCTTCGGGTCTCCCATCGCTTCCGCCGAGCGCTGGTCGACCGATGGCGGCTGGTCGATGCTGAGCGAGCCGATCGACCCCCGCCAACGTCATTCGCTGGTCGCGCTGCCACACGGCCGCGCAATGGTAGTGGGCGGAGCGACCCGCACCGGCTTGACCAACCTCGCCGAATTATGGACCCCCGACGCAGGCGCCTGGCTGACCCCAGAGCACAGTCTTTCCATGGGCCTAGCAAGTCACAGTGCCACCGCGCTCGATGACGGGGATGTGCTGGTGGTGGGAGGAGAGCCACCCAACAGCGTCGACACCCCGCGCGCTCAGCGCTTCGAAGCCGCCGCGCAACGCTGGTGCCTCGCAGGCGAGCTTCTTTCATCCCGAAAGCAGCACACCGCAACCCTGCTCGAGAACGGCACAATTCTGGTGGTGGGGGGTGTTTCTGCAGGGGTGGTGGAAGTAACAGCCGAACTGTGGAAGCCGCGCAGAGGCAAGTGCGAAGAACCCCCGGGCCCCACTCTTGAATGGTAATGATTAGACAAGCAGGGGGTGTGTCTGTAGAAGGCCGCCTGTTGTCTTTACAACTCAAGCACTCCCAAATGGAGCCACCCACAATGTCGTTCGACAAGATTCTCCGGGACATGATTCGTGAAGAGATTTCCTCGGTCATTGGACCCATTGCCGACGCTGTCACCCAGCTTCGTGAGCAGGGCAGTGTCGCATCGCAGTTGAGCTCGCTGCTTGGCGGTGGCGGTGGCCTTTCCACCGTCAAGCGTGGTCCAGGACGACCGCGCAAGAACGCCGGCTTGATGCCGCTGCTTGCCTCACCTACTCAGGCAACCCGACGCGGCGCGAAGGCGCAGCGGACCCGGGGCAACAACGACCGGGGCTGTGCAATCATCGGCTGCAAGCGCCCCGCTCGCAGCAAGGGCTATTGCGCCGCGCACTACCAGAAGTACCGGATGCTGACACGCACCAAGCGGCTGCCCTCGGATTGGGCGGAGCATGCGAGCCCAGGCTCCGTTCGGGACATGGTGTTGCCACGTGGCCGTGCCGGTGCGAAGGCGCTCGCCGAAGCCCGCCGCAAGTAGTCTTCAGGTCGAGCGGTATTGAGCCCGCGCCCATTGAGCCAAATAGAGCGCGGCGCTCAACGCCAGCAGTGCACCAATGCAGCGCAGCGTGAAGGCCGCTCCGACTTCGGCTGCGACGAGGCCGGCGAGCAGGCCTCCGATGGGAACCATTCCAACGAAAACCATCGTGAATAACCCGAGCAGCCGGCCTCGCAGGTGAGCAGGTGAGCGCTGCTGCAGTTCGGTGAGAATTCCTGAGCTCTGCGTCACCTGCCCCAGTCCGATGAAGAAAAGCGAGACAGCGGCGGGTTCGACGCTTTTTGAAATCGACAAACCGACGATGCCCGCGGCCATCACCAACCCGCCAAAGCCAACCCGCCAGCCACGACCTGTCTCGGCGAGCAGCAGGAAGACGGCGGCGAGCAACGCGCCGGCTCCTCCGAATGAGAGCAGATGTCCCAGCACGTCGGGCCCGCCCAGCAGCACCTTGGCGACCCAGGCAGGCATCAGAGTGCCCCACGCTTGACCCACTGCCGAGAGCGCGATGAGCAACAAGAAGAGCGCGCGCATCTGCGGTTGGTGCCACGCCCACTTCACTGCGTCTGCGACGGGAACGCTTGCCGCTTCGCGGTGCGACACGCGCTGCGGCGTCGGTAGCGCGAAGATGGCGGCGATGACTGCGACGAAGCTCACTGCGTTGATTGCGAAGCACCAACCTTCGCCCCAATGGGCGACGACCAGACCTCCCAACGACGGCCCAAGGATTCGCATCACTGTCACCAGCGTCGAGTTGATCGCCACCACATTGGGCAAGTCGTCGCCGGATAATTCGGCCAGCAGCATCTGCCGGGCGGGGATTTCGAAGGGGTAGGTCAACCCAAGCATCACCCCCAGCAGCAGCACGTGGCTGGGCTGCACCACGCCAGTCAAGGCGAGGACGGTGAGGCTCGTCGCCTGCAGCGCGGCGACCGCGAGCGCGACCACCACCACCGTCTTGCGTGGCACCCGCTCGGCCACCGAGCCCGCCCACGCGCCCAACAGCAGCGACGGCGCCTGGCTACAGAAGGTGAGCAACCCCAGCATCTGCGTCGAGCCCGTCAGGCGCCAGACCAGCCACTGCTGCGCGACCGGTTGCATCCAGCTGCCCAACAGTGACACCGATTGTCCCGCGAAAAAGAGCCGCAGGGCGGGGCGGTTGAGGCTGCGCAACGAACGAGGGAGTTTCAATTCGCTTCAGATTCCCGCTGTAGGTGCCGAATGCGACTTCAACCGTCGGCGATACCCGGTTCGGCGTACCATCCCTGCGACATGAATCAACGCGAGTTCGAGAAGGGCATCCACACCGATTTCAAGCATGACGAAACCTACGCAGGCTACCTGCGTCTCGATTTCTTGCTCGGAGCGCAGCAGCCGCGCAGCCCCGAGCACGACGAGATGTTGTTCATCATTCAGCACCAGACGAGCGAGCTGTGGATGAAGTTGATGCTTCATGAGCTCGATGCGGCGGTGAAGTTCATCCAAGCCGACAACCTGGCAAGCTCGTTCAAAATCTTCGCGCGGGTTGCACACATTCAGCGAATGCTCTTCGAGCAGTGGAGCGTGCTCGAGACGATGACCCCGTCGGAATACCTCACCTTTCGCGAAGCACTCGGACGAAGCAGTGGGTTTCAGAGTTTCCAGTACCGCGCGATCGAATTCGTGCTGGGAAACAAAGACGCCAACACGCTCAAGCCGCATTTGCATGATGGCGCATTGCACAGCTACCTCGACGCCCGACTGCACCAGCCTTCGGTATACGACGAATTCTTGCGTTGGCTCGCGCGGCACGGCCACGCGGTACCGAAAGAGTGCGTCGACCGTGACTGGACTCTGCCCTACGAGAAGCATCCTGGGGTGATGGCTGTCTTTCAACGCATCTACGAGAACACGACGGCGCATTGGGATGCATACGAGATGTGCGAGAAGCTGGTCGACGTCGAAGAGCGCTTTCTGCTCTGGCGCTTTCGGCACATGAAGACCGTGCAGCGCATCATTGGCTTCAAGCAGGGCACCGGCGGCAGCAGCGGGGTCTCGTTCCTGAAGAAGGCGCTCGACGTCTCCTTCTTTCCCGAGTTGTGGGACGTGCGCACCGAGCTGCAGCCTCCTGCCCGGGGCTAAAAGTCGCGACTCCACAACAGCTCGGCACCAAAGGCAGGAGCATCTCCCGCGGTGGCCTCGATGCTCACCTCTTTCAGCAACTGGTACTCGAGCTTCGCGGCGAACCCATTCTGGCCTTTCGCACGGTTGGCGCCGAGGTCGATTTGCATTCCGACGTAGGTGCGATCTCCCAAGTAGACGCCTGCCTCGACGCGCGCGTCCTCGAGGCCCTTTTCTCCTGATTCGACCGAGAGGACGTCGAGCGGCAGCCGTTTGGCGAGCAAGGTCTTCAGCTGCGACGCGACGACCGAGCCGAGAACGCTGGCGGCATCAGCGCCCGAGATTGAGCCGCCGCCCGCGCCACTCTTCAACGTGCGGCGGCCGGTGGCGACAAG
This sequence comes from Archangiaceae bacterium, assembly GCA_031406375.1. GTDB lineage: Bacteria > Myxococcota > Myxococcia > Myxococcales > Myxococcaceae > JAGSPQ01. Next base: position 4,395 of record JANOHG010001313.1, read on the forward strand.
GATGAGCAGCTCGGAATCAGGAATCGGAGGCTGGCTGCTGAGCTTCAACGACGCGTCCTTTCCGCGGCCGACGACGTTGACGAAGACCGTCACCTTCTCACGCTCGTTGACGTGAATCGCGGTCACGTTCAGGTACGGCTGATTGGCGATGCCGTTGAAGCGCACAGTTGAGTTTTTCTGCACCTCGAAGCGCCGACCGAGCACCTCGAGGCGCCCGCGCATCACGTTTGCTTCGCCGTAAATGAGGATTCTATCGGTGTACTCAATCCGGAACTTGTCGCTCAGCCCCAGCTCGAGGTTTCCTTCTGAGCTCTTCACCCAGAGGTTGCGGGGGGCATCAATCGTCATCCGAAAAGTCCGCGCCGCCTGCAATGACGCCTGCATCGCCGCAGCGTCTGGCTTCTTCTTCCGCTTCTTCACCGGAATTCCGTTGCGCACCAGCACGATGTCCAGCGGCCGTTCGAGCGCTTGCAGGTCCTTGCGCTTCACGTCGGGCAGCTCGATGTGGGCCTCGGGAATCGCCAACCGTCGAATGTCGACCAGCCGATTCGACGCCTCACCTTCGAACGTGAGTCGCGCGCTCGCAATCGCCAATAATTGATCGTCGGTAATGATTGGAAACCGGTGCAGCTTGCCGTCAGCGCTGAGAGTGAAATTGCCCGGGCTCTCGCGCGCGGCCTTTCCACTCAAAGAGACAGTTCCGCCGCCCGCGGTCGCGGTGAGAGTCTTCAGGGTGTAGCCCGCGTTGTTGCCTGACAACTGCAAATGCACGTCGCGGTAATCGCCAAAGCCCGAGAGGCCAAGGCGGCCACGCACCCACTCGATGTTTCCCTCGAAGCCTGGGTTTGCCAGCTGGCCCTCAATCTTTGCGTCGAGATTCAACAGCCCACCCAGCGCTCGCACCATCGGGTGCGCGCCTGAGAAGAACGTCACATCGAAGTTGTCGGCGTTCACCGTCGCCTTCAGCGGCGCCGTTGCAAGCTCCAGCCCCTTGCGCACCGCAGGCACCGAAATGTCGAGCTCGAGCTCGCCACTGGCTTTCAGCTTTCCACCGCTGGTCAATCCAGTCGCGAAGACGTGCTTGCGCGCGTCGTAATCCCAGACGAGGTTTGCCTGCGCGAGGGCGACGGTGCCGACTTTCAGACCCTCGAGCGTTCCGCGCAACGTAGCTTTCGGCGCCGCCGCTGTCCCTTTCATCGACAACTGAGCGCGCAGAACGCCCGTCGGAGGTGCGGCTTCGTCCTCGACCGGCAGCAGCAGATCCACCGTCGCGACCGGCCCGAAGTCAGCGTCGACGACCAGCCCGGTTTCCATCAGCGCCGCTTCGTTGCGAACCAACTCGAGCGGGCCGCCCATGCGCCCACTGAGCACCAGCACTGGTCGGGTGACCCGCAACACGGACAGTTTCACCCGACAGTCTTCGCGGGTGGTCTTCAAGGTGCCGCGCAGCTCGAGCGGCTGCATGCCATCGCCCTGAAACCCGACGATTCCCGCCGTCGCTTCGAGTTCCGGATGGGTGAGATTACCGGTCGCAAGCCCCACCAGGTTTAGTCGGCCTTTCAGTGGGCTGGACAACTGGAGCACGGGCCCGACCTTCAACAAATCGATTCCGGTCGCTTCGACGTTCGCTTCCATCGGCATCAGCAGCCAGTTGATTCCCTTCGCCTTCGGTGGCGGGCCTTTGCGTGGAGCCGCTGGCAAGTAGGCATCGAGCAACTGTGCGAACGTGAAGGGTACCTTCAGCTTCATCTGGGTCAGCCCGCCGAACGCGTTGACCGCCAGTGAGACTTCCGGGTGATGGTCTGCGTCGGCTGCCAACGACAGCACCACTCGGTCAAAGAGAAGCTGCGTTGAATCGACAATCGCTTTGTCCTTCGCCGCCGGGCAGGTTCCCTCACAGATGCGCAGGTTCGGGCTTTCGATTTGAATCGTCGGCCGGGGTTGGTCGAGAGAACCTTCAATCGCGATGCTGGTCGTCACTGTGCCGTCGACAGGCAACTGATGGCCAAAGGCCTGCGCCACCGCCGCCAGCTCAACCGCACTCGTCGACAACCGCACTGCCACCGGTTGCGGCTTGCCGACCGTGCGCCCCATCGGCAACGAGAAGTCACCCGCCAGTTTGCCCATCGAGTTGTTCGCCGTCAGCGCCCCTTCGACGCGCTCATCTGCGGTGTGCGTCTTGCCCACCAGCGTGATTCCACTCAGCCCCTTCAACGTGCCTCGCGACCATGCCAGCTCGAGGTCCGTCTGAGTCTTCGCCGTCGGCCCATAGAGCTTCGCCTTTGCCTCAATCAAGCCACCCAACTGCAGCGAAGCCGGAATCAGCGCGCGGGGCAGCAGCGACAAATCGATGCGGTGCAGTTGTGCGGTGGCGAGCAGCTGGTTCGACTTCAAGCTGCCGTCAACGACGACGCGCTGTTCCTCGGCTCGCAATGCGATGGGTTCGACCGACACGTCGCCCTCGTTCGTCCAACTCAGGTGCGCGGGCGCCTCGAGCACCCACGTCAAGCTCGGGTAAGCGATGGTCACCGCGGTAAGGGCGATACCCTGGTTGTCTTGGTCGAGGGTGCCTTCGACCACCACGCTCATCGCGAGCGTTTGAAGCCCCTTCGTCAACAGCTTCGCCGTCAGCGACCGACCTTGGCTCGACAGTTCTGCGCTCAACCCTTCGAGCACCGTCTGTGCAATCTCGACCCGCGCCGCAGACACCTGCGCCTGGGCTTCCAGGGGCCGCAGCACATCGGCCAGCTGGGCGTTGAGCTTGAAGTCCTGCAAAAGAATGTTGTCGTAGCGCAGCTGTTTGAAACCGCCCTGCACCGAGAGCGCCGGGTGCAGCAGCGGCCCCACGCTCGTCAACCGCAGCGAGCCCTGGCCCGCCAGCGGAAGAGCCTCGGTGCCGGTGAAGTCGCGAATGGTCTGCGCTACCGAGCGAAGGTTGGTGACGTCAAGCGCGCCAGTGATTGCGACCAGCCGGCGGTCTCCTTTTCCCTTCACACTGACAGCAGCTCCTGGCACCTTCGCTTCGAGCTGCTTCACCTCGATTTGCCCGTTCGTCGCCGTCACGTCGATGTCCACTGTGGCCAACGACTTGCCGCCTTCATCCCAGCGCGCCTGGCCTTTGAGTGCGCCATCGAACGCGTCGAGGGTGACGTTGTTCACCTTCCCCTTCAGGTCCCCGGCGAGGTGGGAACGCCGCCCGCCTTCAATCAACTCGGAAAGGTCGATTCCCGACGCATGAAGCTCAACCTCATTGAGCAACCCGTCTTTTGGAAAGGTCGCCTTGGCCGCGATGCGTGCCGCGCCCGCCTCAGCGACCACCTCGAACGCGCGGGGGCTCACCGAGCCGCGGGTGGACACCGGGACCTTGAGCTTGAAGTCTGGAATGAACGCCCGCACCGCACCAGGAGACGCGATTGACTCGGTGATGAGCAGATTGACCGGGTCGAGCGTCAACTGACCCTTTACGTGGGTGTCAGACGTGCGCGCGTGCAGGTCCATTGTGACGCCGCCTGGCTTGCCCGTCTTCGCGCTGACATCGATGTTGAGCACATCGACCATCGGCGAGGTGACGTGTCCACCCAGACGCAAGTCTCCCAACAGGCTCAGCGTCGGCAACGACACCGTCGCCTTTCCTTCGATGTGAATTTGCTGAACGGTGTAGCTCTGGTCGCCGAACGTGTAGTCGAAGAAGCCTTCGTTGATCGCCACCGCCCCGATGTCGACGTAGAGTCGGGTTTCCTTCTTCGGGCCCGCGACCTTCGCGTCGATCGCGCGCAGCAGGTTCAGACCCCGCTCGTCGGCCTTCAAATACAACCGCGGCTGGTCGACCTTGAGGCTCCAGAGAACGACGTTTCCCTTCGCGAGCGCCAGCAACCGCGGGTCGAGCTCGGCGTGCTTAATCTCGAGGACGAGCTCGCCTTCGGGGGTGAAGAGCTTCAAGCCGTCGATGACAATCAACCCACCGCGGGTGCGCAGTGATTCTGCCTCGAGCTTTCCTTTCAAATCTGCGTTCACCACCTCAAGCGCTTGGTCTTTCACCCATCGCGCGCCCGCGTCGCTCGTGGCCCAGAACCACCCGACGGTGGGAATCAGCAACAGCACCGCCAGAAAGATGAGCAGCCACCGCAAAATTCGCTTCCGACGGGGCGACATCAGAACGCCTCTCCAATCGAAAGGTGAAAGGTGCAGACGCCTTCAGGATGCCCCCCCCAGGTGGGCGGAGTAGAGCCCAAACCCAAACACCCGCCCGCGGGATAAACGATGGTGCGCGGGTCGACTTCGCCATTGGGGTTGAGGCGCTGCGGCGCGCCGACCGGCAGGCGCACCGCGAAGTCGAGGCGAATGGGCCCCAGCGGGGTGCGGTAGCGAACCCCTAGCCCAACCGAGGTGTAGAGGGTGTTGAACGGGTTGGCGCCCTCGCCGAGCATTTCCCACGTCACCATTCCGGTGTCCGAGAAGAGGGCGAGCACCAGTTCAGTCCACACATTCCATCGCAGCTCAACCGACGCTTCGAGCAGTCCCTTCCCTCCAATCGGAATCGGCTCACCCTCTACCCGCTGCTGCTTGTGCTCGGGGGGAATGGGCATCAGCGGCGCAGAGTTGGCTTGGGGCACCTCGAGCAGAGGAGACAACCGCCGCGTCGCGAAGCCGCGCATTCCTGCGCCACCCGAGAAGAAGCGCGCCATGATCGATGATTCCTGCTCTTTGTTGAACGACATCAGCGTTCCGGCTTTGAGCTTCGCCGCCAGCGTCACCTTCTTTTCGTCTCCAAACGAGAGGTAACCGCGGGCTTCTGGCTGCACCCGAAGGTAGGTGAACACTCCAGGCGGGCCGCCCTCTTGCAGCGACAGCGCAAAATAGGTGCCCGTCGAAGGCTCGAGCTTGTTGTCGCGGCGATCCCACTCGATGGTCTGCTCGAGGTAGGTGATGACGCAAAGCGCTGGAAGCACCGGGCAACCAAAAAGCGCTTGCGGCGCGCTCGCGCCCAGCGGCACGTTGGAATCGAGCCCGTAGACGTCAGCGTTGATCGACGGAAAGATGCTGATTGTGGGGTGCGGACGCCAAATTACTCCGGCATTCGCGGTGCCACCGCTGAAGCGGTACGCAGGCTCGAGTCCGCTCGACAAGTCGAGTGAGACTTTGCCCGTCAAATTGCGCGCGGATAAGAACCGCGGCTGATCGAGCTGTGTGAGAACGGACGCCACTGGCCCCCCCTTCGAGTTAGCGGTCGCGCCAACGACATCCCAGACGGTCGGCAAGAAGGCCGCTCCAACCTTGCCGCGTACCGAGAACCGTCGAAGGCCGCCAAGGAAGTTGCGGTGGGTGTATTCGCCGACCAGTCGAACTTCCTGGCGAAGGGTATCGATGCCGATGCCCGGGCCAAGTCGCACGCTGTGAAACGGAGCCTCACGCACATCGACGACCACCGGCACAGTGCCCTTCTCGCGATCTGGCGCGGTGCCCGTCACCTTCACCGCACCGAAGACACCCATCTGAAAAACCAGCGCCTGCGCATCGTTGAGAGCAGAGGCCGAGTACCAGGCACCGGGTTTGATGGCGTTCTCGACCTGGGCGACTATCCACTCGCTGGCGACCTGCGTGTCTGGGTAGGGCGAGACGACGATGTCGCCAAATTTGTAGCGAAGGCCTGGCGTGGTAGCGAGCACGAGCACCGCGGTACCGTTCTGAAGATCCACCACCGCTTCGCCCTCGACGACCGCCTCGGCGTAGCCAAGCTCGCGCAGGCGAGTCGCCAGTGTTTGCTTTGCCTCGGCCCAATCGACCTCACGAAAAACCTCACCGACCTTGACTGGAAGCCGCGAGCGCACTGCGGCCTGGTGCTCGGCCTCGAGTGCATCGAGCCCCAACAACGACACCTCGGACACCCGCGTCGGCTCGCCTTCCTCGAGCCTCACATTCAAAGCGACATGGCCGGGCTTCGTCTCGACCACGTCATCGTCGAGCACCTTCGCCTGGTAGTAGCCCTCAGATTGGTAATACCGTTCGATGCGCCGGAGGTCGGCCTGCCACGCGTTGACGTCGTAGTACTCGTCGGTGCCGACCAGCGGCAACCACTGCAACCAGACGGGAAAGAACGACGAGGCCGAGCTGAGGATTTTCTTCTTCACCTGCCGGGGCGAAATCTCGTGGGCTCCCTCGATGCGAAGCTTGTCGATCATCGGCCCTTCGGGCTTGGGATCCACGCCCGCACAACCGAAGCCGGCCAGCGCGAGCAAACACCAGATGAAACCGAAGACCTTCGCGCACAAGCGAATCATGCTTACGTCGCGGCGCTGCGACGGCCCTCGACAGTCAGCCGCTTAAGCCACGACGCAGTTCGAACAGTATCCTCGCGGCTGCAGAGCTCGAAGGCTTCGGGTTTGATTCGGTAGGTCCAGTTCGCGTCGCTGACGGTGCCGGGAAGATTGATCCGCTCAGCCTCGCCAAACACATCTTGCCACGGCAGCACGCATAGGTCGCTCGAAGCATTGAGCGCCGAGCGCAGCAAGGCCTGGTGGAGCTCGGCTGTGAACTCAACCGGGGGTGGCTGAAACGCGTGGAGCTCGGGGAAAACACGACACACTGCTTCGCGTTCCCACTGCGCGATCACCGCCCACCATTCGCGCAATGTCTCCGAATCGTGGGTTCCGGTCGTCACCATCGAGATTGCCGGGTAGTGATGAGGGTGTTGATAAACGCCGTCTTCGCGTGCCCAGCGCATCACCTTATAGCCAGGCAGCAGCAAGCCATCGAGCACCCCGCGCACGAAGCGAGGAATCACTCCGAGGTCCTCGGCGATGATCGCCGACGGTAACCCTGAAGGCGGCGGCGCTGCGGAAGAGAGCAACCGAAAATTCTTCTCGCCCAGCGCAGCCTGAGCGGGCTCGACATCAGGAATGAAGCGACCGCGCGGCGTCTGCTCGTCGCGAACGTACTGGCGGAAATACCCTACCGCGTGGTCGATTCGGCGAAGGTCGTAGTAGCCGGCGGCCTGCACTGCGCGGAACTTCAGCCACTGGTACTGCTCAGCTTCCATCGCCTCGAAGTCGAACCACGGCAATCCCCAGTCCTGTCCGTCAACCGCGAAATCGTCGGGAGGAACGCCGAGGCGCGCGTCGCGGCGCAGCAAGTTCGGATGGCACCAGCAGTCCGAGCTGTTCTTCCCGATGATGAAGGGTTCATCGCCACACACCAGCACGCCGTGCGCAGCGGCCGACTTTCGCACCTGCTGCCACTGGCTGTCGGCGACCCATTGACCCCACTGTTGAAAACGCACCGACCGTTTGAGGCGGGTCCGCGCCGCTTGCAGCGAAGCAGGAGTGCGTTCGGCCAAACCACCACCCCATTCCCACCAAGGGCGTCGATGCTCCTCTTCAGAGATCGCCGCGAACAGCGCGTAGTCGTCGAGCCACGCACGCTTGGCGGCACAAAACGTCTCAAACGAGGCGTCCGGATGCTTTTCGAACGCATCGAAGGCACGTTCGAGCAACGCCGCTTTGAGCGGAACCACCAGGTCATAGCGAACCACCGGGGCCTTTCGCGCTTCGGCCAGCTGCTGTTGCTCGTCGCTGGTCAAAAGCAACTCGTAAGAATCAATCAAGGGATTCAAATCGATGAACAACGGGTTCAACCCGAATGCACAGCAGGTCGAGTATGGGCTGGGGTCTCCCCAGGCGGTCGGCAACAATGGCAACAGCATCCACAGCCGCTGTTCCGAAAGCCGCAGCCACGCGAACAATCCATCGACCGAACCAAAATCGCCGACGCCAAAATCACTGCGGGCACGCAGTGAAAACAACGGCAACAACACGCCTGAAAGTCGGCCGGAGAAATTCATGAAAGGGCGGCGCGGTACTAGCACGACAGCTGCGATGGATCCGCGGATCCGCAAGCTGGCCAGTGGGGCAAAAAGACACGTTCTGCCGCCTGAGCTCAAAGCCATGACCGCTGGCTCGAAAAGGATGTGCCCGCACATCGGCGTCGACACTGCGACGGTTCTGGGCCGACCAAACCTACCGGCTGACAATCTGTTCGTGAGCCGGAAGACTTGACGCGCCCGGCTCACCCACCCAACGTGCACCCCCGCGTGGAACCAATCGACGACATCTCGCTGCTGCAGCAAGCCCAGGCGGGTGAGCTCGGCGCGTTTGAGAAGCTGGTGGAGCTTCACCGAGATCGCGTCTACGGACTCGCGCTGCGAATGATGCGTTCCGAAGCCGACGCGGCCGAGGTGACCCAAGAGGTCTTCCTGGCGGCGTGGCGCAACCTGAAGGGCTTCAAAGGTGACACCCCGCTCTCGTTCATCGCGTGGCTCAACCGAATCGCGGCGAATCAGACGTTGATGCGGTTGCGTCACCGAAAGGTCGTCAATCAAATCGAAGACAGTCTCGACTCTCCGCAGTTCAATGAGCGTGGCTCGATGATTGACGACGTCGCAGACTGGAAGAGCGATGCGTTGGGCCAGACGCTCGACGCCGAGCTTTCAGAGGCCATTCAGCAGGCCTCCGATGCGCTGCCAGAAGACTACCGAAGGGTCTTCTTGCTCAAAGACGTCGAAGGCCTCGCCTATGACGAAATAAGCGAAATTACTGGGGATTCCGTCCCCGCAATCAAGAGCCGCCTGCACCGCGCCCGGCTGATGATGCGGTCTGTCATCGACGCATTCTACCAGGACGTGGAATCATCGCATTGAAACGAACGGCCCACAGGTGCATCTATGGGGGGCCACTGCTAGGGGTTTTCGCCTGACGATCTTCAACTGCAAAGACTCCGTCGACAAGTTGCTCGAGTACCTCGACGGCGAGGTGCCGCCCGAAGTGAAGCAACACCTTGATCAACACTTTCGAGACTGCGCCCCTTGCGAAGAGTTCTTGAAGCAGTATCGAGAGACGACCCCCTTGTGTCGCAAGGCCTTGTTGGTGGCTCGAATGCCGAATGAAATGGCAGACCGATTGAAGTCATTTCTGCGCGAAGCGTTGCGAAAAGTGTGAGCCTTTGGATGTTGGAGCTCGATTCGTTGCGCTGTTTCGACGCTTAGGTGCGCAGATTGACGAGCCCCCGTTCTAGCGATCCAAGTCCCACCGCAGTCATCCGTTCGCTCGGCGAGAACCTCTTCGCGCCTGGGAACACCACGTCAAGATGCTCGAGCCTCAGGTGGCGAGAGGATTTGCGGTGGAAAGGAATGCGTTGTGTACCGCGGTCAGGTCGACGACGCGCGCCCCAAGCAAGCCCACTTGGGTGACGGGCAAAGAGTTGCAGACTGTGATTTCAGCGGTCTTGGCCGGTCAGTCGCCCTCGGTAGATCAGGTTCCGAGCATCGGCTGCAACATCAAGTGGCACCCTGCGCAGTCGGCCGCTTGGCGCTGCGATTCAGCACCCGCAGCAGTGCAAGCAACGTGAACGTGAACGCGAGCGCGGCGTCGGGCCCGCCCATACAGCCGCAGCCACGTTTGCTTTCTGCGGCGCCGCCGCCGGCCCCACCCGAACCTCCAGTTCCCCCACCGGGACCTCCCGAGCCGCAGCGCAATGAGCTGGCACCCTTCGGGTAGATGCGACACATCGCGAGCTTGGTTCCATCGTCGAGGCCCCGCTTGGTCAGCTCGCCCGGCG
>JANOHG010001349.1:0-1081 GCA_031406375.1 Archangiaceae bacterium
GCGCGCCCGGCCGCGAGCGTGAAAGCAGATGTCCTGAAAAACGCCGGTGCTCGGCCGTGGGATCGCGACGAGGTGGATCAACGCATCGTCCGCCAGGTAGTTGAGAGCAAGGGTCGGATCATCGACAGTCAGGAGCAGGTCGGCGGCTATCCGCATCCTGTGATGACCGAGCGAGCGCTCACGGTTCCGGCGGAAGGCGTGGAAGCGTGGCTGGCGGAATTCACGCCGGGCGAGAAGTGAATCAGCTGGCCGTCAGCGTGAGCACCCTCTGAAACGACCGCCCCCGGATCGAGCAACACCGGAACGTCGACTTTCAAATTCTTCAAGAAGGGCATCACTGCCTTCGGATCCGCATCGACGTTGATGCCGTAGACCTTCAAGCCGCGCGCGCCGTACTGCTTCAACAGGTCCTGGTACATCGGCAGCGAATCAGCGCACGGCTCGCACCACGTCGCCCACACGTCGAGCAACACCACGCTGCCAAACTCGTCGCTCAACTTCCAGTCCGCGCCGGTGGCTTGCCGCTTCAGCACCATTGTTTGAAGCCCGATCCGTGCAGGCTCGGCTTGTCCGGTCAGAGGCGGCGCTGGTTCCGACCGCGGACAGCCGGTGATGAGCAGCAGCGCGGTCAAGGCAAACAATCGCATGGCCGGGTTGTGCCGCCTTGGTCACAACCGCGCAAGCAGCTTGTCGAGGAACCCACCGAAGCTTCCATTGCTCATCACCAGCAACACGTCGCCGCTTTTGGCAGCTGCGACGACCTCGTCGAGCAACACCTCGACCGAGGGCGCAGCGAAAGCGGGAATTCCATCAGAGGTCAACACCGCCGCCAGCTTCGGAACATCAAGGCCTTCGCCGACGGGGATCTTGTCGTGTGGATCAGCGACCTTGATGCTGACGCGGTCTGCACCGACGAACGCGCGCGCGTATTCCAGTTGGTGAATGTTGCGCCGGCTGGTGTTGCTGCGCGGCTCGAAGATGGCCCACAGCCGTCGTCCGGGAGTGCGACCCTTCACCGCCTGGATGGTCTCGCGCACCGCGGTGGGGTGGTGGGCGAAGTCGTCGATGACCAGAATTCCCC
>JANOHG010001374.1:0-1009 GCA_031406375.1 Archangiaceae bacterium
GTTTTCTTCAAGCTGGGAAAAGGCGAGATTGACAAGAAGTTGAAGAAGATTGCCAAGGTCGTCGAGAAGGCCGCGGGCGAGACGCTCACCATCGGCGGCGGGGTCGAAGACTGGGGAGCGGGGCGAATGGTAAGGGCCGAAGGGCTTGGGGTCCGGGTGGCCATGCAGAAGGAAAAGACAACTTTGATTGAGAGGAAGCCGTGAAAGATCTCGACGTGGAACAGACGCTCGATTTGCTGTCGAAGATTATGGAGTTCGAGCTCGCAGGCGTTGTTCGCTACACGCACTACTCTTTGATGGTGACCGGCCCGAACCGGATTCCGATCGTCGGTTTCATGAAGGCGCAGGCCACCGAGTCGCTGCTTCACGCGCAGCAGGCAGGGGAAATTCTCACCGGTCTGGGCGGGCATCCGACGGTGACGATTGCGCCGATCAAAGAATCGTTCAAACACTCGATGAAGGCGATCCTCGAGGAGTCATTGGCGCATGAGAAGCGCGCGCTGGATCTCTACAAGACTCTGCTCGACACCGTGCAAGACCGCAGCATCTACCTCGAAGAGTTCGCGCGCACCCAGATTGGGCAAGAGGAACTGCATGGGCTCGAGTTGCGCAAGATGCTGCGTGACATCGGTGTTGTTTATGTAGGTCCCCACGCTCACCGGCAGAAGGCAGGAAAGGCGAAACCGAATGGCCGCGCTACCCGCTAAATCGCAGGTGGCGGTTTGCGAAACCGGTGGACGAGCTTGCCGATAATCGGCGTCAGCACCAGCGTCGCCAGAATACGCAGCGGAACCGTCACCTTCGCTGCCACCCACGCTGCACCAACCGTGGCGAGCAGCCCCAGACCCTCGCCCGCTTCGGTGCTGCCTTCCGTCCTGATGCCAACTTGAATGGCGACTGCAAAGCCCGCCACGATGGTGACTGAGATCGCCAGATAGACGCCGGCGGCAACGGGCCCGTATTCCTCAATCAACGCCTTCAGCCGGTCCTTGAGAGGAGGTTTGGGAAC
>JANOHG010000014.1:0-3302 GCA_031406375.1 Archangiaceae bacterium
AGCTCGACGTCAACCGGCGTGATACCCCACGACTGTCGATCGACCACAACCTCCATCGCGGGCACCGCGGTCACATGAATCACCGCAACCATCACGGGCTCGGCGGCACGCTGCACGGGGTTGGGCGTCGATTCGATGACCGGCTCGGGGCTCACTTCAAGGGCCTGCTCAAAGTCAACCTGGGGCTCGGCGAGCGTTGTTGGCTCGACGGTTCTCTTCAACTCAGTGTCCGTCGGCGGCTCGGCGACGAAAAGGGTATGCGACGGCCAGAACAAGAACGCGCCCGCTGAGCCCATGACGACCACGCTGAGCAGCAGCGCGGCGACCATCGGCCCCTGGCTCTTCATCACCCTCAGCTCGAGCTCGGCCGGCAAACTCGGGAACGCTTGCTCGGTGACGCTCACGACATGGGCGGGTTCCCGAGCGGTGTCCGCACTCAACTCGACTGAATGGGGTTCGGCTGCTCCGCCCAGGTGCGCCCCCAGGAGGATCGGCTGCACCAACTGAATTGGAGCGACGGTGCCCTTGATTGGGCGAGCGGCGTCGTTGCCAGGCAAGGGAACCTGATCGGTCGGGTGGTGCGAGTCGCCTGGCAGGGACGGCAACCTCCGCAGGGTGTCGTCATTCACGGACGGCCCTGACTGCGCGTCGGCGCCAGGCATCGGGTCTAATTCTGGCGGCAGGTGCGACGCCTCAGCTGCGACCACTCGGAACAACCGAACGAGATCGTCTCGTCCCACGACGTGACGGTCGCTGCGAATATACGTCTCGAGATCCGTTTGAAGCGCCGCGGCCGACTGGTACCGCCCATCGGACTGTGGGTGCAACGCACCAGCAAGTATGTTCCTCAATGTCGCGGGGATATTCGGGCGCAGATGCTCGACCGGCTTGATGCGGGCGTGCCGCGCGTTTTCGATCTGCTGCACCTCATGTTCGCCAGCGATCGCGCGAACATTGGTCAACAGCTCATACAGCACCAGCCCAAGCGCGTAGACGTCGACCCGGCAGTCGATCACCTGCCCGGTGATCTGCTCTGGGGCCATGTACGGGTACTTGCCCTTGACGACGCCTGCCTGGGTCCGGTGCATCATCTTCGCGGCGCGAGCCACGCCAAAGTCGATCACCTTCACTTCGCCACGGGTGCTGATCAGGATATTGTGGGGGCTGACGTCGCGGTGAATCAGGTTCAGCGGCTTGCCCTTCGCGCCCACGGCGTTATGCGCGTAATGAAGTGCCCCCGCCGCATCCGCCACCACCTTCGCTGCAAGCTCGGGAGCGATGAACTCGCCTTGACGCTCGTGCTCGAGGCTGATCGTCATCAGATCGAACCCAGGCACGTACTCCATCGCGAGGTAGTAGACGCCCTGGTGCTGACCGAGGTCGAAGATGCGCGCGATGCCAGGGTGATTGAGCTGGGCGAGAAGCGACGCCTCGTCAAGAAACATCCGCACGAATTCACCGCTTTCGCACAGATGCGAATGAGGCCGCTTGATGACGCAAACGCCGTTGGGACCACGGGCTAGGAAGACATCGGCCATTCCTCCTGCGCCGATTCGCCTGTCGAGGACGTAGGCCCCAAGCTGCTCCAGCATCGTTCGTCGCGTTTAGCACTTTTCAAGGTACGTACCTCTGGGCGGATGCTAAACGCGCGCGCGTCGTGAACAGCGCACTCGTCATCATCCCCACTTACAACGAGGCTGAGAACCTCGCTCCCATCACGTCAGCAGTGCTGGCCGTCGAGTCGAGGGTCGACATTCTCGTCGTCGATGACAACAGCCCTGACGGCACGGGGAACGTCGCCGATGGGCTCGCAAGGAAAGAACCACGCATCCAAGTGCTTCATCGGAAGAAGAAAGAAGGGCTTGGGAAGGCGTACCTTCACGCGTTCCGATGGGCGCTCGACGCCGGCTACCCGTACATCATCGAGATGGACGCCGACTTCTCGCACGACCCGCGCTACCTGAAGGTCTTGCTGGATGAAGCGATTTCGGGCACCGATCTGGTTCTCGGCTCGCGCTACGTCGCCGGCGGTGGCACGGTGAACTGGGGGCCAACGCGCCGAGCCATCTCTCGGGGAGGCTCGCTGTACGCGCGATCGATTCTCGGCGTCAGAATCCGTGACCTCACTGGCGGGTTCAAGTGTTTCCGTCGCGCGGTGCTGGAGGCGATCGACTTGAACGCGGTGAAGAGCTCGGGCTATGCCTTTCAAATCGAGCTGACCTACCGAGCGCTGAAAGCCGGATTTCGGATCCGCGAGGTGCCGATTGTGTTCGAGGACCGCCGCGTCGGGCAGTCGAAGATGAGCCGGAAGATTTTCCTCGAAGCGCTGACGATGGTGTGGAAGCTGAAGCTGTCGGTGTAAGCCCAGATGCTGAACCAACTCGCGCTCGCGCTACCGGCAGTCTTCTTCGTCGTTGATCCGATCGGCGTGGTGCCGCTGTTCATCGCGATGACGGCCGACGACTCGAAAGAGAAGGCACGCGCAATGGCGCTGAAGGCGAGCGTGACGGGGGCGCTGCTGCTGATCGTGTTCGCGGTCTTCGGCGCTTTCATCTTCAAGCTGTTTGGAGTCACCCTGCCCGCCTTTCGGGTAGCAGGTGGGTTGCTGCTGATCTTGACTGCCCTGGACATGGTGCGCGCGCGCCCGTCGGCGACCCGAACTTCAGCTGCAGAGACAAGGGAAGGCCTGACCAAAGACGACATCGCGATCGTGCCACTGGCGATTCCGCTATTGGCGGGGCCTGGCAGCATCGCGACGGTGATGGTGTTGATGTCGAGCGGCGACGGCGGCATTGGCAACACAGTCGCAGTGATCGCCGCGGTGTTGATCACCTTCTTTGCAACCTGGCTGCTCTTGCGAGCCGCCCACCATGTCAAGCGCGTGCTTGGCCAATCGGGGATTGCAATCATGCAGCGGGTGTTCGGGTTGATCCTCGCAGCGATCGCCGTTCAATTCATCGTCGATGGTGGGCGAGAGCTCCTGCTGAAAGGCCCCTGACGCCGCGCGTGGTTGTGGCTCAGCTCGAAGCGCCCGCGTCTTCCAACGAGGCGTCGCGCACTTCGTCCCCCTCGTCCTGGGGATCGCCGTGGAGAAACGCGTGGATCCTCTCGGCGACGGCTGGGCCCAGCCCATCTGCCTCAGCCAGCTGTTCAATTGTCGCACTCCGAACGCCCTTCACGCTTCCGAAATGCTTGAGCAGCGACTTTCGCCTGCCGGAGCCAACGCCAACGATCTGCTCGAGCTCAGACTCGAGCCCGCGTCGCCGGGCGACCTTCCTCTGGAAGGTGATCGCGAACCGATG
>JANOHG010000067.1:0-3212 GCA_031406375.1 Archangiaceae bacterium
CAGGCGATCGAGAATTTCGGGCGCCTCTTTCGGCTCTACCAGAGGGCGCAACTGCCGTTCGACGTACTTCCAATCCAACGCCTTTTGTCACCGATTCGATGTCGCCCCAATCCTTGGGACGGTCGGCGAACGCCTTCAAGACGATGAGATCTTCAGCCGAGCAGATGGTCAATCAAACCCCGCGCGAAAAAGTGAACTTCGAGGCGCGCCGTTGCAGCTCTTCTTCGGCGGTGGTGGTGGCTCCGGCGGCGGGGCTGGCCCCACGGGATGCGGTTGCAACTCCTGAGCAAACGCGGGTGCTGCCGCAGCACTTCTTATGGTCGTCGTAACGGTACGCCGCCGCCAGCGACGTGTGTAAACGGCTTCCCGTCTCCACGAATTCAGTCAAATCGAGCGACCCGCGAGAGGGCGCAGGATCACATTGAGGCGCGGCTGCGGCTGCGATTGTGGTTGAAAATGCTGATTGGAGCGAGGACGTAGGAGCGCTTGATGCGGCGGGGCGGGGCTATCAGGCGTTGTCCGCTCCGATTCAGCGGCGCGATGGGGTGCGGCACGGCAACGTCGTCCTCACCCGACTGCCGGTGGTGAGCCACCGCCGAATCTGCCTCGACTACGAGCGACACGAGCCAAGGACTGCGCTCGAAGTCTGGCTCGAGACGGGCGCCCGCCCCCTGCGCGTGGTGGCGACGCACCTGGGGTTGCGGCCGGGCGAAGGCGCTTTCAGGTGCGGGTCATTCTCGATCACCTCGCTGGCGATGAGCAGTCGGTGACGGTCTTGCTGGGCGACTTCAACGAGTGGTTTTTGATTGGACGCCCACTGCCGTGGCTGCACCGCCGGTTCGGCCGTGCGGCCGCGGTGGCAACGTTTCCCTCGTCGTTTCCGCTGTTCGCGCTCGATCGGATCTGGGTGCATCCTCCCCAGGCGCTCGCGCGATTCGGCGCCGTCGCGACGCAGGCCACGCGCCGAGCATCGGATCACCTGCCCCTCGTCGCAGAGCTCACGGTGTGAGCACGCTCACTGCGCGTTGACTGCCGCCCAGAACTTCGCCAACGCGTCCGAAGGTTCGGCGTTCTGGCGCGCGGGCGCAGCTGTCGAAACCGACCCCTCGACCTGCAGCAACCTCTTCTCCACCCGGGAAGCGGCCTTGTTCTTCTCGAAGCGAATCACCAGGTGGACGAGCTCGGCTCCACCGGTGTTGGTCGTTCGCGCGAGGCAGCGCTCGACGAGGCCAGGGCCCTTCACCAACGCAGGCAACGTCGGCACCAACCTCGCTGCCCGCGCGCGATCGATCACTGTTCCCGACTCGAAGAGCGTCACCAGCCGCTCGGCTTCTTCCTGCGTCGAAGGCGGTTGAAGCTCGGCCGCTCCTTCTGGCGTCGGCGGCACGAGCCGACCGTCGCGCTCGAGCCATCGTCCACCTCGGCCTCGAAGCGCCAGCACCTCGACCAGCGCGGTGCCTGCGATCGGCCGCCGGGTGACCTCGCTCGGCGGAACCGGCTTGAGCACCTCGGCGGACGGTAGGCTGAGCATCAGCAACGCCAGCAGCGTCATTCGCCTGGCGTCTTGTCGAGCTCGAGCAACTTCGAGTCGAGGCGGGCCTGCAGATCAAGCATCGTCGCTGAACGCGTGCTGCCCGGATTTCGCTGCTGGTTCAGGTAGTCGACGATGTGCGCCTCCGTGCTCACTCCGAACGGATGGCCGTAGAACTTGCCTCCGCCCAGCGCGATCACGTTCTCGCCCTGCCAACCTGCGGCGCGCGCGGTGTCCGAGACATCCCAGTTGCGGAAGTAGGTGTAGTCGCCCGCGCGCAGCTCAGCCTGTCGAGCAGGAGCGGCATCCGCCTGGCTGTCGCCGCTGGTCTTCCAGTTCGTCTGCAGCGTCGACTCGTATACCCAAGGTCCCATCTTCAGGTTCGCGCACACCGCGTCGAAGTCTTTCGGACCCAGCAGATCCAGCATCGCCTTGTAGTGCACGATCACCAACGCGGTCGCGCACTCGAACTTGTAGAGCCCCGGGTTGGTGAACATGTCCTTCACTGCATCGGAAGGCTTGACGCCCGGCTTCACCGAGAAGGCTCCATTTCCCATCGGTTGCCACAGCGCCGCATTGAACGTCTGATCTTTGATCAACGCGAACTGATGCTTGACCCGATCCATGTCCTCGCAGGCGCCCACCATCGCGGCGCCGATCTTCACCCGATCGCGCAGCACCGATCCCACCGACTGGACGTTGATCTTGCCGTCAGCGCCGGTGGTGAAGATCTTGTCGTTCTCGTCGAGCTTCCCGTCGAAGTTCGAGTCGAGCAGCTTCGCGTCCTTCAGGTGCGTTTGAAGCACGGTCTGGAAGCGGTCGATGTGGCCTTCCATCTTTCCGTGCCCTTGCTGCACCCACGTCACCGCGTCGATCGTCAGCTCGCCGCTGCGTGCACCGAGCGCGCGCAGCAACACTTCTTTGGCGACCTGCGAGCCATAGCGGCTGCTGATCTCTTTCTCTGCCGCGGCCAATTCATTTCCGGTGAGACCCCCTTCGGCCGCTTTGGTCAGCTTTTCGGTCATCGCCGCATAGGGGTCGCTTGACGGTGGAGGCTGCGCAGGTGCGCCTCCTTGAAGGAAGGCTTCGAGCTTGGCTTTGGCCGAAGGCTCGAACTGGCTCGCGCTGCGGGTAAGAACTTTGCTCAGCGTCGCTTTCTCGTTCTTCGATACCAAGCCGCTCGACTTCACCTCGGCGATCATCAAATCGACTTCCGCACTGGTGATCTTCGAGTCTGACTTTGCAGTTTGAATCAATCGGTCGAGACGCAGGCCCACGGTTTGCTCCGGGTTGGTTGAGGGCTGTTTTCTAGCGAGCGATCGGTGGAAACTGCAAGACCGGCGCACGGCATTTGCGACCAGCCCCCACCCGATGACAACCCTCGAGAACTGCCGACTCCCATGCGCAAGAAGGTGCGCAATCCTCTTTGGCCTCGCCATCGCAACCCTTGGTTGCGGGGTCGACTTCGTTGCGCCTCCTGGGCGGTCTTTACTTCGGCGATCCTCGTGCCTGCCGCCGGCCACTCCTGATCGGATAGCAAAACGGTCCTCGCCACGCGTACTGGGCTTGTATGACCCGCACTCATTGAAGGCCTCTGATCCAAGTAGCCGTCGTAGTCGTGAGGTTGTTCGAGGGGGTGCAGGGGGAGACTTGAAAGTTGTGGGCAACCCGACACCGGCTG
>JANOHG010000085.1:0-3825 GCA_031406375.1 Archangiaceae bacterium
CGGAAGTGGAGTTCGAGCGGGTGGTGAAGCCGGGGAACACGGTGCGGGTCACGGCAGAAAAGGTCTTCTGGCGCCGCCGAAAGCTCAAGTCGAACGTGGTGCTCACCCTGGCCGACGGAACCCCTGTCGCCAAGGGCACCGTCGCAGGCATGGGAGTCAGCCGTGACAACTTCTGAACGGGTGGTGGTGACGGGTCTGGGAGTCCTCGCTCCCAATGGGCACGGGCTGCAGGCTTTCGCGGGTGCGTTGCGCGAAGGAAAGAGCGGAATTCGATTTCACCCGCACCTGGCCGAGGTGAACTTCGGCTGCCAGGTGGGCGGAATCCCCGAGGGCATCGACGCGTTGCAAAAGACGTATCTCACCGATGAAGAGCTGCTCGCGATGAACCCGAATATGATCTACGCGGCAATCGCGGCGATCGATGCGTTCACCGACGCGGGGCTCAAGCGCCTGCCGGCCGACGTCGACGAGGTCGATTGGGACACCGGAGCCATCATCGGCACTGGGATTGGCGGCATCGACACCATCGCCGAGAAGCTGGGCCCGAAAACGGATCAAGGAAAGGTGAACCGGCTCGGCAGCACGATGGTCGAGCAGATTATGTCCAGCGGCAACAGCGCCCGGGTCGCAGGGCTGTTGGGGCTTGGCAACCAGGTGAGCACCAACTCGAGCGCGTGCAACACCGGCACCGAAGCGGTCGTCGACGCGTTCTTCCGGATTCGCGAAGGGCGCGCGAAGCGAATGCTCGCTGGCGGCTCGGAAGGCCACAGCAAGTACATCTGGGCCGGGTTCGACGCGATGAAGGTGCTCAACCGTACGAAGAACGCATCACCTGCGGAAGCCTCGCGGCCGATGAGCGCGAGCGCCGCGGGCTTCGTTCCTGGTTCAGGCGCGGGAATTCTGATGCTTGAGAGCCTGTCGAGCGCGACCGCGCGCGGCGCGCGAATTTACGCTGAGATTCTCGGAGCGTTCGTCAACTGTGGCGGACATCGAATGGGCGGAAGCATGACGGCGCCCAACCCCACCAGTGTTCAGCGCTGCATCAAAGGCGCGGTCGCGATGGCGGGAATTCGACCCGAGCAAATTGGCGCCATCAACGGTCATCTCACCGCGACCTTCGCTGATCCTCATGAAGTGGCGAACTGGCAGAAAGCACTCGAGCTCGCGCCCGACAAGATGCCGCTGCTCCACTCGACCAAGTCGCTCATCGGGCACACCCTTGGAGCCGCGGGCGGCATCGAATGCGTCACCAGCGTTCTCGAGCTGCACCATGGGTTCGTCCACGGCTCAATCAACTGCGACGACCTGCATCCGCAGCTGACCGCGTTCGCCAGCCGCATTCCACATCGCACCGTCGAAGTACCGGACCTGAAGATCATCGCCAAAGCCAGCTTCGGCTTCGGCGACGTCAACGGGTGCGTGATTTTTCAGAAGTTTTAGCCAGGCAGCTCACACCCAAACGAGGACGTCATGGAACAGCAGGAAGCAGTGATGGGTAAGGTGGTCGACATTCTTCGGCCGTTCGTGAAGAACCCGACCGCTCTCACCGGGATCTCAATGGACACGTCGATTCTCAAAGACTTGAAGGTCAACTCGGCGCGTCTGGTCGACATCGTGCTCGAGATTGAAGACGCGTTCGGCATCGCGGTCACCGATGAAGCCGCAGACCAGGTGAAGACCGTCGGCGACGCAGTGACGTTGATCCTGAAAGCGAAAGCCTGAGCGCAGGTTGAGGCAGGTCGGAAACGACGTCGTCGATCTCGAGGATCCCGCGATCGCGCACACCCATCTGCGCGAACGCTTCGTCGCGCGGGTGTGCTGCGAAAGCGAGCGCGTGATGGTAGCGCGCGCTGGTGACCCCAAGGGGGTGTTGTGGAGCCTCTTCGCTGCGAAGGAAGCTGCGTTCAAGGCGATTTCGAAGCAAGGGCCGTTGGTGTTTGCTCACCGTCGGTTCGTCGTCACCGAAGATTTTCGTTCGGTGAGCTACCAGAAGCACGTGCTGTGGTTGCGCGTCGATGTCGAAGGGCCATGCGTTCACGCAATCGCGTGGACCGACGACGAAGTGCCGATTGCGGGCGTGGAAATGATTGAACCGGGCGTGGACCCGAGCGCCGCCGCCAGAGCGCTGCTCATCAAGCGTCTCGGAGGAAGAGGGCTCACCGTGGAACGTGCTCCGCTGCCGGGCAGCTGGAATGGCTTTGGGCCTCCGAAGTTGTTTCGAGATGGCCTCGAAGTGAAGCTCGACATCAGCCTCTCGCATGATGGACGTTTCGTCGGTTTTGCGGCCGACTCGTCTGGCGCGGAGAAGCGATGATGAAAACTTTGCTCGGTTTGCTGGTGTTGGGTGCGCTCGTCGCCGCAGGCGCGTTCGTGTGGATTGAGCGCGAGCTCGCCGTGCCAGTTGGGCCGTCGACCGCGCCCCAGGTCGAGTTCACCGTCGCCAAGGGCACCAACGCGCGCGCGCTGGGGCCTCAGCTCGCGCAGCAGGGGTTAATCAAAGACGCAAACGTCTGGAGGTATTTTCTCTGGCGCCGGGGGGCCTTGAACGCGAAAGCTGGCCGGCACTTCGTCAGCGCGCGGATGCCGATGGCGCAGCTGGCGACTGCACTCGAGGGGGTGCCGATTCCCGATGATGTTCCTTTCATCGTCATCGAGGGGTGGCGGTTGCGCGACACCGACAAGGCGTTGGTGGAAAAGGGGTGGGCAAAGCCAGGCGACTACCTCAAAGCGGCCAGCGACCCTTCGAAGTTCAAGGCCGTCTTTCCGCTGCCGACCACCACGCTCGAGGGCTACCTTTACCCCGAGACGTACCAGGTGCCCCTCGTTGGCGTTGACCTTCACGCGTTGATCCAACGGCAGCTCGACACTTTCGGTGAACGGTTCTTCATTCCCAACCAAGACGAGATAGGCAAGTCGGGGCGCACGTTGCATCAGCTCGTCACGATGGCGTCGATGCTCGAGCGTGAAGAGCCGGTGCCGGCGCAACGCCCGACGGTGGCGGGAATTTTATGGAAGCGATTCGACAAGAAGACCGCGCTGGGTGTCGATGCGACGAGCCGGTACGAACTCGAAGAATGGAATGACCGGAAGGCGTTTCTGGTGAAGCTGCGCGACAAGGACGACCCGTGGAACTCACGGTTCCGGGTGGGGTTGCCTCCAGGCCCGCTGGGCGCTGCGACGGTCGAGTCGTTGCTCGCGGCGGCGCGCCCAGAAGAGAACCCATTCTGGTACTACCTGCACGACGCGACCCGAAAGCTGCACCCTTCGAGGAACGCTGCCGAGCACGAGGCGCTTCGCGCCCAGTACAACGTCTATTGACTCAACGGCGGGTCCCAGGTGCAGCTCAGCAGCACCTGCGAGCCGACGTGACTCATCAGCTGAATCTGCGGATTCCGCACCGGGCAGACTTCGATCGCCGCCAGCACCATTCCCCGGTAGTACGCCGGTTCGAGGTCGGTTCCTTCGAGCCGCGCTTCCCAGCGAAACGGCGCCCGCTCGAC
The DNA here is from genome assembly GCA_031406375.1 of Archangiaceae bacterium. Classification (GTDB taxonomy): domain Bacteria; phylum Myxococcota; class Myxococcia; order Myxococcales; family Myxococcaceae; genus JAGSPQ01. The sequence goes on from JANOHG010000085.1 coordinate 3,501, forward strand.
GGTCTCTGCGCTGACGTAGTTGCTCGCCGACGCCATCACGTTGCCGGCACGTTTCATCACCCCGCGGGGCCCGAGCATTCGAAAGACGATCGCAAACGCCTGGCCGACCAGGGTATGGAAGTATCCGTCGACGGCCGCGCGACCCAGGGCGTGCCAGGCCTGCTCATCGCTGAGGTCCTTGTACAGGTGCTCGCGCAGCAGCCGAATCGCCTCCAATCGCACCGACGAAGCGTAGTGCTGGGCCAGCGGTCGCTCGAGGTCCAGCCCAACTTCCTGTAGCTCGATGATCAACCCCGGCGTCAGTCGATGACCCAGCGCTCGCACC
>JANOHG010000102.1:0-2284 GCA_031406375.1 Archangiaceae bacterium
AAGCAGGTGATGGTGTCGATCCAGAAGGGTGTCGGGCGGGTGGACCTCACCGCGCAGCTTCCGATAGAGAACGCCGATGGCACGAAATCGCTGTTGGTGCCGCGCGGCGCGGTTCCGACCAAGGTGCGCCTCACCCGAACCGAAACGTGCACCGAAGTGGCGGGCCTCGAAGGCGAAGTCGCAGTGCAAACCGCTGGCACCGAGCGAATCGTGTCGTCAGGCCAGTTCACCGAGGTTGCCAGTGGAAGTGCGAGCGCAGCTCAGCCGCTGATCGCGGTTCCGACCGCGACCCGCCCGAGCGCAGACGCGCGCTTCTTCTACAAGAATCTGATGGTGGGCCTCGCCTGGTCACCTGTCGTAGGAGCCACGGGCTACCGCGTTCAGCTGGCAAGAGACCCAGACTTTCAGCAGCTGATCGTCAGCGAAGAGACGGCGGACGCCCGCTGGGTTTTTCTGCCCCGCGCTCCGGGCCGCTACCTGTTTCGCGTCGCAGCCAAAGACAGCGCGGGCCGCTGGAGCCAGTTCATGCAGCCCTTTCCGCTTCACTGCGAGAAGGATCCCCCTGAGGACTACCTGCTGAAGCCCGAGCCAGCCACCCCGGTGCGGTACGTCAAGACGTCGCCGTCGCTGAAGTTCAGCTGGGTCGCCGCGCCCGGCAGCCCGTCGTATCGCTTCATTCTCGCGCGGAGCCGCGACCTGACTGCCACTGCCCTGGTGCGGAAAACGTCGTCGGAAGCGCAGCTGGAAATTTCACCGCTGCCGGACGGCGAATATTTCTGGGGCGTTTACCTGGACGACGCCATCCCCTACCCGCTCTTCGTGGCGCCGCGTTCGTTGACGATTCGCAAGGGTGGAACCGATCAGGTCACCGCACCGAAGTTGATCAAAGACTGGGGCAATCAGTGACCGCGCTGTTAACCGAGCCGTCGGTGGTGCTGCAGGTAAGCCACGGCTCGTGCGCGCAGACGCCGCTGGCAGTGATGTTCTACGCCTTGTTTTCGGCACGACGGACCTGCGCGCTCGAGCTGCGCCAGCAGGGAATGGAAAAACAGATCTTCTTCGAAGACGGAGTGCCCGTCGCCTGTGCGTCGAATCTGGTGCAAGAGACGCTCGGCAGGTACTTGGTCGAAAAGGGAATTCTCGATGAAGCGCTGTCGCAGCGGCTGCTCGCGCAGAGCGTGCAGCGCGGCGTGAGGTTCGGGCAACTGCTGGTCGACACCAAAGTGCTCGACGAAGCCGCGCTGGCCTCGCACCTACAGGCCAACCTCGGCAGGCGCATTCTCGACAGCTTTCGTTGGGTTACTGCCAACTATCGACTGCTTGGGCTGCCGATGGGGCAAGACGTCGCGGTGAAGATGAACGCGCTTCAGCTCATCTACACCGGCGTGTGCAGCCTCTTGCCGCTCGAAGATGTCAAAGCGGCCCTCGCGCCTTACACCGGTCAACAGTTTGCGCTCGTGCATCGCCCACCTCACGAGCTGAGCACGCTGAAGCTCACCGAGCGTGATCGGCATTTTCTCGCCGCGCTCGAGTCGCGCGCCGACTTGCAGCAGCTCGTCACTTCTGGCTTCACCGAAGAAGAGGCGATGCGCAGGCTCTACGCGTGGACAGTGATCCGCTTTGCGGATCTGTCGGTGAACGTGCCAGACCAGCCGCCCCAACCCGAAGCGCCGGTGGTGACTGCACCGGTGCAGCGTGTCCAGCTGCCGACGCAGTCCTACGAAGACGACCTGCAACTCATCAAACGCTCAGGGCCAGGGCGGGCCTTCGCGGTCGCTGCTGCGCTGGTGCTGTCGATCGCCGCCGGTGCGTTCATCTTTTCTTTCTTGAACAAACCGGACCTCCCGGTGCCCACGCCCGTCAAACCCCTCGCGGTCGGCGACCCCCCGGTTGTGGTGGCTCGGCCCAGGGCTGTGGTTCAAGCCCCGGTGGTGTCCGAGCCGCCCGCCCTGCCTCCGGTGACGGGAAAGCCGTTCGTCGTTCCGCGCGCGTTCACGCTCAGTGCGTCCGGAATCGTGCTTGCGCCCCCTGAACTGGCGAAGCGTCAGGGATTGACGAAGGCGTTCCTTGCCAAAGGGCTAAGAGCGCTGGCACGCGACGATCTGCTCGCCGCGATTGATTCATTCGAGCGCGCGGCGATCGACTCACCCAAGGATCCTGAGCCCTGGTACGGCATCGCGTATGCGTCGTACGAGCTCCAGAAAGATGCCGAGGCGCTTACGGCTGCGCAGAAAGCCGTCACGCTCGAGCCGGCACATCCGATGGCCCACCTGCTGATCGCCTA
>JANOHG010000161.1:0-8870 GCA_031406375.1 Archangiaceae bacterium
CTGCAGCTCGATGTCGATCGACTCCGACTTCAACTCGTTCCTCGCGCAACTCGCCATTGCGCAGGCGATGATCACCACGGGAAGCGCTCGAAAGGTGCTGCTTGTTCAGTCAGCGGGACTGCTGCACCAGTCACCGCTTGAGGACCAACACTCGGCCTGGTTTGGCGACGGCGCTACCGCAGTGGTGGTGGGGGAAGTCGGCCCGGGCCACGGCGTGCTCTCTCACGCGCATCGCACCGATGGGTCGTTGTTTCGTGCGGTGGTCGCCGGACGACGGGGTGGGCACTGGTACGACGCGGGAGTGTCGCCCACGCTTTATGTCGATGATCCAAAGAGCGCGCGCAGGATGCTGTTGACCGCCGCCAGCATGGGCAAAGAAGCCGTCGACGAGGCGGTGACTAAGGCTGGCGTGCGGCACGCCGACATTGGTTTCTATGCCAGTCATCAGCCGACCCGATGGTTTAGGGGCGTTTCGCAAAAACACATGAAGCTCGAGCACGCGCGACACTTCGATACTTTTCCGTTTACCGCGAGTCTGGGCGCCTCGAATATTCCGATCTGTCTCGGGCTGGCGCAGCGGGAAGGCATTCTCAATTCTGGAGATCTGGTTGCGATGTTCAGTGGCGGCCGCGGAGTCACGTTTTCGGGAGCAGTGATGCGGTGGGGCATCGAATGAGAGAAGTTTCCTGCAAAGTCCTCGACCTATTCTTTGTGCGACTGGCAAAGATGAACCTCAGACCCGACCTGCTGGTCGAAGGTACGGGTCTTTCGCTTGCGCACCTGAAGAACAAGCATGAGCGCATCGATTGGGCGGTCTTCGCTCGGATCATGCGCAATGCTGGAAAAGTCTGGACCCCCGACCAGCTGGTTGAGTTGGGCGCGGACTTTTTTAGGACGCCTTACATGCGACCCTTCGCGCTGATCGCGCGGCTGCTTTTCTCAGCCACCGACTTCTACCGTTGGCTGTTTGCGAAGGGTAACGGCGTAGGCAATCAGACTTTCTCCTGTGTCGAGCCCAGGCTCACCGAGCTCGAGCCGAACGTGCTTCAGCTCGAGCTGACGGTTCCCCCCGGTTACGATCCGTGCCCTGAGTTTTTTCTCGTCAGCAAAGGCAACTTCATCGGAATGCCTCTGGTGGTGGGGCAAAAGACAGCACAAGTCGAGATGGTGTTCCTACCCGATGGCGCTCGGTACGTCGTTCGGGTGCCCAAAGGAGGCGGTGCGCTGAGGCAGGCAGGCCGGTGGATTCTGTCGCCGCTGACGATTCGCAGCGTTGCAAAGGAGCTGAAGGAGGCGAACGAGGTCCTCACGACCAGACATCACGAACTCGAGCAGGCGCGCCTTCAACTGGCCGCGAAGAACGAGGAGCTTCTCGCAGCCAACGCCCACCTCGAAGAAAAGGTGGCCGAGCGCACGGTTCAGCTCGAGCACTCGTTGCAGAAGCTGACCGAAGCAGATCGCCAGAAGACCGAGTTCTTCGGAAACGCGTCTCACGAGCTTCGCACCCCGCTCACGTTGATGCTGGCGCCGCTCGAGGTGCTCGCCTCTTCCAAGGGGCTGTCGTCCGAGGCGAAGAGCGAGATCGATGGCGTGGCACGCAGTGGCTACCGGATGTTGAAGCTCGTCAATGACTTGCTCGACCTGTCGAAGCTCGAAGCAGGAAAGATGACGCTGATGATGAATGCCGTAGATTTGGTGCAGGTGATTGGCGAGGTCGTGCGCCCATGGACTGCGGCGCTGAGCATTCGGAAGATTACTCTGAACACGGTGATGGAACCCGCCTTGCCAATGGTTGGAGACGGCGAGCGCCTCGAGCAGGTCGCACTCAACCTGATGTCGAACGCGCTGAAGTTCACGCCCGACGGTGGCTCGATTGACGTCAAAGCGGGCCGTGATGACTCCGGCTTGTTCTTCTCGATTCAGAACTCGGGCGAAGGGCTCGAGCCAGTCGAGCTGGAAGGCTTGTTTGGCCGATTCGCCCAGTCCACCCGAAGCAGATCTCGAAAGTTCGGCTCGACCGGGCTGGGCTTGCCGGTGGTGCGCGAGCTGGTCGAGCTTCATGGTGGCACGATTGCGGCCGAGTCTGAGCTCGGAAAGTGGGTGCGGTTCACGGTGCGGCTGCCAGAGAATCACGCGTTGACCGCAGGGCCAGCGTTGGTGAGTCGCGCGTCACCCACCGAGCTGTTGTTGTACGAAGCTGCTTCCACCCGAGAAAACTCTGCGGCTGCTTCGCCGCTGGGCGTCGCCAACAACGAGGGCCTCGACCTTCCGACGTTGGTCGTCGCCGAAGACAACGAGGCCTTGCGCGCATTCGTGGTGAAGAACCTCGCGGGCACCTTCCGGGTAATCGAGGCAGGAGACGGCGCGCAAGCGCTGCGGTTCATCCGTCAGCACCAACCCGACGTCGTGCTCTCGGACCTGATGATGCCCGAGATGGATGGCCTCGAGCTTTGCGCCGAGCTCAAAGCCGACCCAACGCTTTGCACGATTCCCTTCGTGCTCCTCACCGCGCGCGCTGACATCGACACCCGACTCAGCGGGTTCGAGAAGGGTGCCGACGATTACCTGATGAAGCCGTTTCACCTCGAAGAGCTGCGGGCACGTCTCAATGCCCAGCTGCGGTTGAGGAAGCTCGCGATGCAGATGGCGCAGCGCGAGAAGCTGGCCGCGCTCGGCGCCGTCGTGGCCGGGGTCGCTCATGAGATTCGCAATCCGCTCAATGGCATCATCAACGCGCTCGAGCCGCTCAAAGACCTGATGCCTGACGCTTCGCCCGAGATGATCGAGCTCATCGATCTCGCGATTCAGAGCAGCAAACGCGTCGAATTCGTCTCAGACCAACTGCTCAACCAAGGACGCGCCGGCGAAGGCACCCGAGGCGATGTCAACCTGACGGACAACGTGCGGCTCGCGCTGCAGCTGCTGTCGCACAAGGTGGGCGAGGGGGTCGAGCTGATGTCCGAGCTGACGCCGTCCGAGTCAGTCAACGTGATTGGAGAAGCCGGAGCGTTGCACCAGGTCTGGGTCAATCTGATCGACAACGCGATTCACGCGGCGTCGCCGTCGGGCCTGGTGACGGTGAGAATCACCCGCACCAACGGTCACGCGACGGTCGAGGTCAGCGACAGCGGCCGGGGCATCGAGCCGAGGCTGCTCAAGCGCATCTGGGATCCTTTCTTCACCACCAAAGATGTCGGTGCGGGCACCGGCCTCGGGCTTGCCATCGTGCGAGAGATTATCGAGAAGCATGGCGGCCAGATTTCAGTTGACTCGACCGTCGGTCATGGGGCTCGCTTCACGGTCAAGCTGCCTCACGCGGTGCCGAACGGAGAGAAGCATGTCAGCCACTGATCGCGCGGCGGTTGTCTACGTCGACGACGAGCCGATCAACCTCAAAGTGTTCGAGGCGAGCTTCAAGATGCGCTTCAACGTGGTGACGTGCTTGGGCGGAACCGCTGCTCTCGAGGTGCTGCGCCATCGGTCTGACATTGGGGTTTTGATCACGGATCAACGCATGCCGGTGATGAGCGGCGTCGAGCTGCTCGAGAAGGTGCGCGAAGAATTCCCCGACATTCAGCGCATGATCATCACCGCCTATTCCGACATGCAGGCGGTCGTCGCATCGGTCAACCGCGGCCAGGTATCGCGGTACTTCGTCAAGCCGTGGGTTCGGGAAGAGCTGTCGGCCGCGCTCGAAGGAGCGCTGAAGATCTTCGAGCTGCAGGGCAAGGTGCGCGAAGTTCAGCTGCGGATGCTCGGCTCTGAACGCCTCGCGGCGATCGGCCAGGTGTCGGCAGGCATCGCGCACGAGCTGATGAACCCCGTCTCATACCTGACCCAGAACGTGGCGACGCTGCGCAGCGAGCTGGTGCTGATAACCGGCTACACGCAAAGCCAGCTGGCCGAACAGCCCGATGAGCAGGTTGCCCAATCACTTCGTGAGATGCCCGGGCTGCTCGACGACATCGAGAAGGGAGCGCACCTGGTGCGTCAGTTGGCGCTCGGGATTCGCACCCAGGCCCGCGGTGAGGACGTGCTTGATCACAGCGACCTGGCCGAGGCGGCGCAGTTCGCCGCGCGCATCGCTCGCGCAGAGGTGCGTGCGCGGGCTGAGATGACGCTCAAGGGCGCGTCGATTGCGGTGCGGGGTGGGCAAGTGAAGCTCACCCAACTGCTGTTGAACCTGATCGTCAACGCCGCCCAGGCGATGGAAGGCACCGGGCGCAAAGGCAAGATCGAAGTGGGCTGGGCCGATGAGGGTGACAAAGGCGTGCACGCTTGGGTGAAAGACAACGGCACTGGGATTCCACTCGAGCTGCATCAACGGGTGTTCGAGCCGCTTTTCACCACCCGCCCGGTGGGCGTCGGTACCGGGCTGGGGCTGGCGATTTGCAGAGATCTGGTTCACTCGATTGGGGGTGAGATTGCACTCCAGTCGACCGTTGGAGAAGGCACCACCATCGATCTGTGGTTTCAGCGGCCGATGCCGGCCGTTGCGATCCAGGCGGGATGACGCAGCGGCGGACCCTCGCCGCACCGCCCACATTCATCGAATCAAGAAGAATTGCGCCGATCAGTGATCGCTCGCCTTTCGAGCGGCAACTATTGGTTCATGAACCGGATCCTCGTTTGTCTGCTGCCCTTCTATGCGGGTTGTGCGACCAACCTTTCCTCGTTGCAGACAGCCAAGACCTTGAATCCGGGCCAGATTCGCATCACAGGTGGGTTCGGGGTGCACATTCCAGCGGGTCAGTTGGCGCACAGCGCGGCTGAGGGCATCAAGCTAGGGACGAAGACAGTCGTCGCGAACGCGAACGAGCGGGCCTACGTGCTCACCGCCGACGACAAAGAGACCCTCGGGACTGCAGCGATCGCGCTGGCGATGTTTCCCCCGTCGTCGCTTTGGGAAATCAACGCGCGGGTCGGCGTCATCCGCAACTTCGACGTCGGGTTTCGGTACAGCATCAATTCAATGCGGGCGGACGCGAAGCTTCGCGTTCACCACAGCGGTGACGCAGAGACGTGGGACGAGCCGCGCGGCCGTTCGTACGACGTGGCGATTGGAGTGGGGCTGTCGAAGTACATGCTGGGGAACCAGATTGAAGGGCAGTTCGGCGGCGTGCGGCTCGACGACTTCAATCGTTGGGATCTGGAAGTGCCGGTCTATTTCAACGCGGATTGGAACTCGCACATCGGCGTCTACTTCGTGCCGAAGTTTCTCTACAGCCGAACCACGATGCGCCAGACGTTTCTTTCCAAGCCGTGCGAGTGCTCGGAAGGAACTTCGGAGCCCGAGACCAGCACCCCGGCGCGGGTCGACATGATGTTCTACGGCGCGACGATGGGGCTGCGCTTCGGTGGCTGGCGGGTGAGCGGCATGATCGAGCTCACCGTTGGAAACACCGAAGCCACGCCGGTGCTCTTCGGCAAGAAGCGCAGCCTGGGCGGCGCGACGATTCAACCGAACGTTGGGCTCGCGGTGACGTTCTAACGTTCAGCGGGGACAAGCGCGCTGCGCCAACCTTTCGAGCACCCCGTCGAAGCGCTCTTGTTGCGAACGGTCGAACTCGGCTTCCTTCAGCGAGCCGAGCGCAAAGATGAAGCGGGGCCACGTCTCACACGCCTTTCGGATTCGGTCGAACGCTTCGGCGCCGCTCGCGTAGGTCCGGCTTCCGGAGAGCGAAGCGTTGTTGAGCGGGCGGCGCATTCCAAGCTCTTGTTGAACCGCGGTGAGGATGCGGGATTTTTCGCGGAGCTTTTGTGAATCTGGGATGTCGGACTTGTAGAGCCCATCGAGGGTTTCGTAGGTCTGGTGAAGCCGCTTTGCCCACGTCTCGCTTCGCGCTCTATCTCTGAGCCAGGCGCTGGGAAGCCAGGACCCCTTGCCGAAGCTCTCTTCGAGCAGCTCGAGGGTGAGAGCATCGGCGATGAAGCTGGCCGCGCTCTCGTTGAAGGAAGATTGGTTGGGGATGTAGAAGCTGGCGTGAACGCTTTCGTGCAGAATCACGTTGGTGAGATCGCCCAGCGCTTCGTCACCTTCGGAGATCATCGTCGACAAGACGGGGTCGCGGAACCAGCCGAGCGTCGAATACGCAGAGGCGGTGCGAACGGACACGTCGACGGCTTCGTCCTTCGCGAGCGCTTCCGCATAGGTGCGCGCCGCCGCCTCATTGAAGAACCCGAGGTAGGGAACACTGCCGACGATGGGGAACTGCCAACGCCGCACGTTGAAGGCCAAAGGCGCGCACGCCTGAACGACCCAGACGGCGGCAGGCCGGTGAAGGTCGGCGTAGCGGTCGTAGTTCTTGGTCGGCTTTAGGCCGCGGGTCAGGCCCCAGCTCTTGATGGCGCTCACTTGTGCGAGAAGGTGACGGGTCCGAGGCGACACCTGGGAATCCGCGAGCACCTTCGAGATGGGTTGGGCGACGTGGATCAGCTCGTACTGGCCAGCCGCAGCCTGAAGCAGGTAGCGGGTGCTGAAGCAGCCACCCGTGCAAAGGGCAATGCCAAGCAGCAGGCCGTCGAAGCCTCGGATCATGGGGTGCCTTGGCGACGCACGAACGCCGCAGAACTTATGTCCCGCGGGCGTGTAAGGTCCCGCGCCATGCGCTCCCTTTCGACACTTGCTGCTCTCGTTGTGCTGGGTGGTTGCGGCCCAGGAATTGATCCGCTCTTGGGCTCGTACACGTTCACCTTGACCAGTACCGACACCGAAAGTGCTCCGACGACCAACACGTTAACCACCACCAGCGCGGGAACTGTTTCGTTGACGACCAACGCAGCGCTCACTGGGTATGTGATCGCCCTGGGCCACAGCGACGCCAGCGTGTGCGTGCTCGAGGGCACCGTGGCCGAGAAGTCGACCAGCCCCGAAATCACCCTCAAGCTTGAGCAGAAGTGCACCCTCGCCAGCGGCAGCGGCATCGCGACGGCGACGCTCACCTCTGGCAAAGCGTCGCTGAAGGTGAATGATACCCGCGCCGCCGACGTGATGACCATCGACGTCGCCTATTCCTATGCCGGCACGCGGCCGATCTTCAACATGGCCTTCGCTGGAACCGGCAAGCGCACCTACGTGGGAACGCGGCGCTGAGCCTCATCCAGCAGTCGGCGCACGCCTTCGGCGCTCGCGTCGGATTCGACCGCAACGACGAGGATCCCTGAAAGCTCGAGCTCGTTGCGCAGCCGCTTTCGCGACGCTTCGTCGCCTTCTCCGACGCACAGACAGATGAGCCCGCTTTCTGCGGCGGCGATCGCAACCTTGGCGCTGTCGACGGCGACTGTCGTCATCAACCCTGCCGCGAACAGCTGTTCTTCCAGCGAATAGACGCGGGCGAGCTCGGCTTCTATCCAAATGATCGCCGCCGCATGCCCCAACCGATTTCTTCGCGCCTCGGCGCTGACATGTGACCCACCCCGCTCGGACTGCGCTGATTCGTCGCCAACGCTCTCGACCATTCCCGCGGCGACGGTGTTGTTGGTCAGCGCATCGATGACGATGAAGGCGCCTGTGCCGCGTACTGCCGCGTAGGTGTCGACGCACAGCGGTCGCAAGCAGCGCAGGGTGACCCGGCCCACATCGTTGAGGCCAAGCGATTCGGCAGGTACGGGCGTCAAGGTCTCAAGATCCAACCGCGAATGCAGCTTCTCGAGCCGCGCGGGCACGGTTCGGGTGGTGTGTTTCACCAGGTACTCGCGGCCTTTTTCCAGCGGCCGTTCGTTGAGCCACACCACGTTCGCCTCGAGCTGCTTCACCACCCTTGGCGCGTCGGCAGGCCGGGCGATCAAGTCTCCCCGCGACACGTCGACCTCGGTGGTCAGCCGCAAGGTGACGGACATCGGCGCAAACGCCCGCTGCAGCGGGCCATCGAAGGTGTCGATGCCGGCAATCACCGCGCGGTTGCCTGATGGCAACACCACGACGTCATCGCCGACGCTGACCGAACCCGACGCCAGCTGACCCGCGAAGCCGCGGTACCGCAGGTCGGGCCGCAACACGAACTGCACCGGAAACCGCAGCGGCGTCTGCGCGCGCGACTCGCCCACCGGCACCGTCTCGAGAAACTCGAGCAATGTGCCCTGGTGCCAGGGCGTCCGGGCGCTGGGCGTCACCACGTTGTCGCCATCACGGGCGCTGATCGGGAAATAGCTCACCCCCGCGAAGCCGAGCTTGGCGACGAAAGGTTCGAATTCGGCGCGAATCGACTCGAACACGCTGCGATCGAAATCGACCAGATCCATCTTGTTGATCGCCACGACGAGGTGCCGGATGCCGAGCATCGAAGCGAGGTACGCATGGCGCCTGCTCTGGGGAAGCACCTTGAGCCGCGCGTCAATGAGGATGACCGCGACTTCAGCCGTTGAAGCTCCCGTCGCCATGTTGCGGGTGTACTGAACGTGCCCCGGAGTGTCGGCGACGATGAAGCGACGGCGGCCAGTGACGAACGAACGGTACGCGACGTCAATGGTGATGCCCTGCTCGCGCTCGGCGCGCAGGCCGTCGGTGAAGAGGGAAAAGTCGATTTCTTCGCCGACCTGGCGGGTCGCGCGCCGCACCTGCGAGATGTGATCGTCGTACAGCCCGTTTGCTTCGTAGAGCAGTCGGCCGATCAACGTCGACTTGCCGTCGTCGACTGAACCCACCACCACCAACCGCAGCAGCTCTTGCGCTTGACGGCGTACGCGTTCCTTCGCATCGAGGCTGGTCGCGCTCACTAGAAGTACCCTTCGCGTTTCTTGGCTTCCATCGAACCTTCCTCGTCGTGATCGATGAGCCGCCCCTGCCGTTCAGAAAAATTGGTGGCCAGCATTTCGTCGATCACTTCTGCGACCGTGGTGGCCGATGACTCGACCGCTCCACTCAATGGGTA
>JANOHG010000180.1:0-6165 GCA_031406375.1 Archangiaceae bacterium
CTCATCTCGAGCGTCTTCTCGTGGGTCGGCTCGGTGCTGCCCGCGAACACGCCCGTCACCTCGTAGGGGGCGAAGATGTTGAAGAACAGCTTGCGCTTCATCGGCCGCGGCATCTTCGACAGCGCATACTTCGTCGCATGAAACTTCATTCGATCGAACTCGGTGAAGTCTTCTTCCTTTTTCATCAGCCAGTCGAGCTGACCATCGAAGGCGCGGTTGTTGAGCACCGTCTCGATGTGGAAGACCTTCAGGTTTTTGTCGATCACCCGCCCAATTCGCTCGGTCGATCGGTGCAGCGCCGAAGTGCCCGGCTCCATGTAGCTTGACGTGTCGCGAATCGTCTGAGGGTTATGGTGCGCGCGCAGCGACGCGTAATTGGTTAGTCCGGTGCCGACTGACTTGTGGCCGCCGTCCATCGGGACGAGGTTGATGTTGATGTAGATGAGCAGGTCGCTGTCGGCCGCGCGCTTGTTGATCGCGACGACTTCGTTCTGCGCGGTGCGTTCCATTTCGACGATGCCGTCGGGATCTTCGGCGTCGTGGTTGTAGAAGCGATCCGGGTGGAACTCTTTGAAGATGACGTCGCCCACACAGCGCTTGAGCTCGCCGTCCGTCATTCGCCGGTGCAGCGCGTTCGCAATGATGATGTGAACATCGTCGACGCCCGAGTCCTTAAGCAGCTCGAGGACAATCTCGAGCACCTTTTGCCGCACGTCGGGCGTGCGCATCGGCGGCAGCGGCAGCGAAATGTCATCGAGCGCGATCGTCACCTTCATCCCCGGAGTCAGCAGCGCATGCAGCGGCTCCATCTCTTCGGGGTGGTTGATGGCATACCGAATCGCTGCCTTCAGGTTGGGAACCGGCTCCAACGGGGGGCGGGGGTAGATGATCCGCGTGCCCACCGGCACGTCTTCGAGCAGAAAGTCTTCTCCATAGAAGAGCACCCGCGGCGGCGAGCTCTTTTCCTGGATGACGATGTGAGATTCCTCGTCGTACAGCTTTTTCAGCGTCTTCAGCGGGCGCATGCGGGTTCCTTGAAAGTCAGCGCAGGTCGAGAATCGGCCAGTTGTAGCTTCGGGCGAGCGCGCGCAACCGCAGGTCCGGGTTGACGGCAGTGGGGCGACCGACAGCGGTCAACATTGCGTAGTCGCTGGCACTGTCGGTGTAGGCGTGGCTCTTGTTCGCCGCGAGGTTGTGACGCTCGCAGTAGTCGCGAATCACGTTCGCCTTGTTCGCGCCTTCGATAATCGGCGGAATCACTTTTCCGGTCGCGACGCCACCGACGAACTGCATCTTGTTCGCAATCACGTCGTCGGCCCCGAGGAAGCGGGCCAGCGGCGCCATCGTGAAGTCCAACGCGCCGGTGATGAAGACGATGCGACAGCTGGCGCGACGCGCCTCGTCGATCAGATCCTTCGCGCGGGGGAAGATCGCCGGCTTGATGACGTCCTCGAAGAGATCGTCGGCCAAAGTGTAAAGCCGGTCTTCCGAGAAGCCGGCGTACCGCCGGTAGAAGAACTCGTTGAACGTCTTTCGGTCGATGACATTCAGCGCGCCGAAGATGGGAATCGACGCCAGGGTGCTGAGCGTTCGGCCCATAATCCCCATCACGCTGCCCTCGTTCATCGCGTAGTAGCCAAACGCGTGAACGACGTTGGTGGAAATGAGGGTGCCGTCGACGTCGTAGAAGGCTGCCTTCCCCTGCGCTGTGGAACCCGGATGCACGGGCGGCGGGATACCACAGGAATCGCCGAAGCAACGCTTTCGCTCTTTTAAGGGGTACTTGAGCAGCCCAGCTACCTCGTTCACTGATTCCTTCGCCGCCGTTTGAGCACTTCAAACAGCAGCGCTCATTCAGTTGGTGATTTCGGTTCTTGATTGCCAGAGAAGGGGCGGATGCCGATTCGAAAAGGTGCAGTGAGCTGTTCGCGGTTTCGCATCGAAGGGGCAGTGCCCAAAGACGTGAAGAAATGGCTGACCCGCACCTTAAAGAGGGCCGCCTTCGAGCCGATTGATCCAAAGAGCGACGAGGACCGCGCGTCGGGCTTCGTCGAGCTCGAAGACGATCGCGCCACGTCATTCTCTGCAGGAGCCCTGTTCGAAGGGCTGTACGCGTTGTTCGCCTGGCGGGTCGAAAAAATACGTCTGCCGGCATCGACGATTCGCGCCGAGCTCGCCGAGTGGGCGAAGAAGTTCGAGGCGAAGAACGGGCGTGCCCCGGGGCGGCGCGAGAAGAGCGAGCAAAAGGATTTGATTCGCAGGACGCTGCGCGCGAAGACCGCGCCGGTCGCCTCGGTATCGGACGTCAGCTACGAGCTGACGGTGGGCGAGGTGCTCGTCTGGGCGAGCTCGACCGGAATCGTCGAAGAAGTACAGCTTGCGCTCGAGAAGGGGCTCGAGGTTCGCCTCATTCCGCGCGTGCCCGCTTCGTTCGTGGCTCCCACGGTTCTTGAAGCGTTGGCGCCCACCCCAGCCCTGTTCGAGTCGCAAGAGGCCGGGCGATGAGCACACGAAGCCAGGCGCAGGCCGAAGCACGCTTCATGAAGGGCGAGACGGGCGTCGACGGGGCGTCCGGAAAAATTGAGGTGGATCCCGAAGTCGCGCAGCAGGCCAAGGCCAAGGAAGCGCTCTACCGTGGGCGCGCGTGGTTGGGCCGCGAGGCGCTGAGCTGGATATTGATGAAGAGCGAATCGTCGCAGCCGCTGTGCAAGGTCGACGGCCAGCCGCTGCGCGCGGTCTTGACGGGGAAAATTCTGCTGCGCGCCGGCTCGGGAGAAGTGACCGAGGTGGCAGCGAAAGGTGTGTCGGCTCCGTATTCGGCCATCATCCGCTTCGCCCTTCAACGCAACCTGCTGGTGCACGGCGCGCGCCTGCAGCTGACCCACGGCGAGCAAACCTTCGAGGTGACGCTTGACGCCGAACGGTTTGACCTGAGGGCCGCAAAGCTGCCCGCGCTGCTCAATGAAGGGGACGAGGGCGAAGAGCTCATCGAACGTCTCGAGCTCGTCTCGCGGCTGGGGCGGCTGATCGACGCGCTGATTGAACAGTTCATCAATGTGCGGGTGGGGCCCGGCTGGCAGAAGTCGGTCGTGCCTGCTTTGAAGGCGTGGTTCGCGGAAGGCGTTTCGTTAGAATCTACCAATGCCCGATGACACTGCAGACGAGCTGATTCTCAAGATGCAGCACCTCGAAGCGCAGGCGAAGACCAGCCGTGAGGCCGACCGGCTGCGTGGCAGCGCAGATCGCTTGAAGTCGGCGGCGCAGAAGCTCGCGTACGAATCGCAGCGCGAGGTCACCGCACTCGAGAAGGCCCAGGGCGAGGCCGACAACGAGCTCGAGGCGATCAAGGTCGACGGCGTGCAAAGCGCCGAAGCGCCGGCGTTCGTGGCGGCTCGCAACAAAGGTGAAGACGCGCGCAAACAGCTGATCCGTTCACGGGCCAAGCTCAACTTCGCGCTGGATCAGCTCAGCGAAGTCGAACGCAGAGAGTACGAAGCGTTCCACGCCGAAGCGCGTGCCGAGACGCATGGGCAGCTGGCCGAAGACCCGCTGTTCAACAAAGGTTAAAGCGACCCTCCGAATCCCCGCACCAGGATGGCGAACAGCAACCCCGAAGCGGTGGCAGTACCGAAGATGGCGAGCAACGGCAGCGCATAGGCGCGGCCCGCGCCGAAGAAGGCGATTCCCACCTTTACCAAGGTGTTGCTGCCGACGGCGATCATCACCGCGAGCGCGGCGATGCCCAACGGCACCTTGCCCGCTGCGGCCTGGCGCGACGCGGCGAGCGTGATTGCGTCAACGTCCATCAGCCCGGAAATCGCCGCCGTCACCAGCAAGCCGGCGTGGCCCAGCCATTGCCGCGCCACGGCAGCCATCACGAGGACCACGGCCAGAAGAACTCCCCACTTCAACGCTGGCAGCAGCGAGAAGGGATTCTCGAGCTCGACTGTCAAACCGACAGACGACTTCGTCGAACGCATCGTTTTCCACTTCCACAATGCGCCCGCGAGCGTCACTGCCGCCATCACGCCCAGCGGCGCGGCGACCGCGAGCGCGAGCTTCGGCGCGATCAACGCGGTGACAACCAGCACCCGAATGAACATCACCGTGCTCGCGAGCAGCGTCGCCAGCTGTCCAGGGACTGCCATCGCCGGCGAAGCCTTTGCTTGCTGCGCCATCGCAGCAGTCACGGCTGTCGAACTCGCGAGGCCTCCGACGACGCCGGTGAGACCTGCACCTCGCTGGTTTCCGAGGACGCGGTTGAGCACGTAGCCGACGAAGCCGATGCCCGCGATCAGCGCGACGAAGATTCCCAGCCGCCGAGGAGAAAGGACTTGCCAGGGATCCCGCGCTTCGGTTGGCAGCAGCGGAAGGATAATCACGAGCAGCACCGCGAGCTGAAGCGTGGACGTGATGTCCATTCGCTTCATCTTGGGAACCAGCGTCTTGAACCAAGGCTTCGAAATCAACAGCAGCATCACCGCCAACGCGAGCGCGATCGCCAGCAAGCGGTCCTGATGCACCAGCATTCCGAGTAACAACGTTGCCAGCGCGGCGACCTCGGTGGTGAAGCCTCGGCCCGCTGGCTCGGGCGTGAGCGCGCCGATTCCAATCAACACGCCAACTACCAGCAGCGCCGCGACGGGAAGCCACGGATTGCCAGGCGTCCAGTTTCCCGCAATCCAACCGAACAACGACAGCAACCCGAATGTGCGCACTCCAAGCAGCGTCTCGTGCCGGGTCGGCTGCGCGGAAGTCTCGTGGTGCTCACGCTCGAGGCCGATGAAGACGCCGATGCCGATCGCAATCGCCGCGTCAACCAGCAGCTCTAGCGTCGGGCCATTCATCGGCTGCCGCCATCGGCTTTGGCAGCGAGCAGTGCCAGCGCCAGCGCCATCTGCTGCGGGGAAACCGTGCGCGTCTTGACCTGCATCACCTTTGCGATCATTGGCATCAAGTTCCCCGACCTTGACGGTATCGTATCTCGACTCGAAAGACGGCTTTGGGTGACTGCTTTCCTTTCAGTCACCCGACGCCGCCCAAGAGGCGCTGGGTCAACCCGTGCGCCCAAAAATTCGTTTGCTCACGTGAGCAAATGCCTCATCTGTAGGCAGTTTCCCTCGAAAAAACCCATCAAGGAGCTGTTTTTCACTGAAAGCCTTTGCTACTCACGGCGGCCCGGATCTCGTGTGAGACCGCTAACGTCCCCCTGAGGGGGAGGAGACCGAAACGAATGGCCGCGAAGAAAGCTGCGAAGAAACCCGCTGTAGCGAAGCGAAAGCCGAATGCCGCGTTCATGAAGCCGATGACCCCGTCGGCGATGTTGGCTGAGATCGTCGGAGCAAAGCCGCTGCCCCGCACCGAAGTGACGAGCAAGGTCTGGGCGTACATCAAGAAGCACGGTCTGCAGGACGCGAAGGATCGCAAGCAGATCAACGCGGACGACAAGCTCAAGGCCGTTTTTGGTGGCAAGAAGTCGGTCAACATGTTCGAGATGACCAAGCTCGTCAGCAAACACCTCTCCTGAGATTTTTGCGGTAGAGCTTCCGGAGGGCTCGCTCTTCTGTTGATGAAGGGCGGGCCCTTTTCATTTTCTGCGAGTCGAGTCTGCTGACGCAGCCGCGACGAGCATCAGCGAACGGAGCGCGGTCAACCCACGTGAGCACGAGCTTAGAAGTCTGGCCAGGCGTGCCGTACCCTCTCGGAGCGTCCGTCGATGTGCGGGGAGTCAACTTCGCCATCTACAGCGAAGGAGCGACCGCCATCGAGCTGGTCCTCTTCGACTCGGAGGATGCTTCGAAACAAACGCATGTCTTCCCGCTGCTCGATGTCACCCACCAGGTTTGGCACGGCTATGTGCCGCATTTGCGACCCGGTCAGCTCTACGGGTACCGCGTTCACGGCCCGTGGGATCCTGCGCGCGGCCTTCGGTTCAATCCGAGCAAAGTGCTCGTCGACCCCTACGCGAAGGCGATCTGCGGCAAGCCCGATTGGAGCGCGCCCCTGCACGGAAGCAGCTTCGACCAAGCAGGCGTTGAGACGCGAAATGACGGGGACTCGGCGCGGGGCGCTCCGAAGAGCGTGGTCGTCGCCGATGATTTTGATTGGGCAGGCGAGCACCGCCCGGGCGCATCCGCGCCCTCATGGACCTGGCGCCGCCCAAGG
>JANOHG010000207.1:0-4166 GCA_031406375.1 Archangiaceae bacterium
CGGCGTCGCGGTCGAGCGGGTCGATCACCACGAAGTCGCCGTCGGCCGCGCCGCACGCCTTCAGGTAGTTGGCCACCTTCACCGCCTCGGCCGCGATGTTCAGTGAGGCGCTGGTGTTCATCGAGACGTCCACACCGCTGCCCCAGCCCGAGCCGTGTAGCCCCACCTTCGCGTTCGGCGCGTACTTGCGCACCATCGCGATCATGCACTTGCCCACCCCCGCGAAGCTGTCCTCGATGCCGGCGCAGTCGGTGGGGTTCACCGCCGCTACTTTTGCCGGCACTGCGCGCGGGTTTGCGTTGAACTGCTGCCCGTAGGCCCACTGGTCGGGCTCGAGGTGGAGCAGCGCCCGTTCGTTGCCCACCTGCTGGAGCAGGAAGCGCCAGTCGTTGAGGTAGCGGGTCATGAAGGCTGCGTCGTTCGCTTTCATCACCTGGCCCGGCCCCTCGGTGGCGCCCGAGGCCTGGAGGAACTCGTAGTAGGTGAGCATCGGAATTTGCCCCGCCGTCTTCGCGGCAGAGATGAAGTTCCGCACGTAGGCGCCGGGAGGATCCTGGTCGTACTGGTAGCAGCCGTACCAGGCGCAGCCCGCGGTGTTTGCGCAGCTGGTGCCGCCCGAGGTGCAGGCGGTCGCGCATGACGCGCACGGAATCGCCGAGTCGAAGAGCCCGCCCGCGAGGTACAGGTACCGCACATCCCACGCCGCTGCCGCCGAGGACGCGTTGTCCATCGTCGCTCCCACCATCAGTTTCGTCTTCCCCAGCGACGCGAGGAACGTGCCTGCCAGGCAGCTTCCCGCGCCACCTCCCGTCCCGCCGCCACCGCCCGCCGCCCCACCGTCGACCCTGCTCATCGCCCCCGAGCAAGCCGTGAGCAGCATCAGAACCAGGATTCGTTTCATGAGGGTGCTCTACCAAAATGCTTCCGGCCGTGCTGCGCGGCCCAGAGGAGTACAGGCCCGCGGCAAGCAGGTTGCTATTTCTGCGTCTGAGGCAACGGCTGACCCGGCCAGGCAATCACCTGAACGGTGGAACGGTCGTCGAGCGCGAGGCCGTCGCCGCGGGGCTCGGTGAGATCGAGCTTCACCACCGCGCCGCGTGGCAGCTTGAAGAACACCTTGTTGGCTTCGGTCGAATGTTTTTCCTGCATCGCGAGCCCGACGCGGCCCTCGGGACCACAGGCCATGAAACGCAGCCGACCTTTTCCTTCCAGCGGCTCTGACACGATTCGGAACACCCGCCCGGCTGGCGGCTCGGCCCACGCCTCAGCCTTTGGAGCCAGGGCGAGGTAGCTCATCTTCAGCGACTCTTTGTGAATTCCCGCCAACCGGGCGATCGCCTCGAGGGTGGGCGGCATCTTCCAGTCCCGCTCGGCGTGGCACCAGTCGGACTCCTTGAGCAGGGCGGGGCAGCTGCCGCGGAACAGACATGGCGCGCGCACCGCGTAGCCGCGTGACACCATCCGGTCGCGCAGCTGCAACAACGCGCGCGACGTGTCGCGCAGCGCAGGTTCGAGAATTAACAAGCTTCCCCTTGCCTTGACCTTCGCCAACACCTGCTCGAGCAGCGCGGCGCGTTTGTCGAGCACCGAGGGAGTCACTTCCTTCCCGTCGTGAAACAGCTCGTTGATGACATGCCCCATCAGCACGAGATCGAACTGCCCGTCGGGCAGGGGGCGTTCGGGGCTCCATTCGCGCGTGGCGATCGGCTCGGTGGCTTCGGTGGCCAGCGCCTTGGCGAGATCGAGCGCGGCTTTGCTGCGATCTGCCGAGGTGACCGCGGCGGCGCCGGCATCGAGCGCCGCGAAGGACATCGGGCCTGGCCCGCTGCCCAAATCGAGCACCTCACGGGGGCGCGGCAATTCGCCCAGCGCCTGGCGCGCCTGCGCGTAGCTGACCGGCCAGTAGAAGAGCAGGTAGGCGCCCAGCAGCGCCGGGTCATCCATGTATTTCGCTCCGGCCAGCTGGCGTTCGCGGGTCAGACCCAGAGACAGGGTTCGCACCCCTTGCGCGACCTGCTTCTGCTCGTGAGGCGTGAGGGTGCCATCGTCTTCATCCTCGTCCTCGCGTGACTTCTTCTTCCCTTTGTTGCCGCGCGCGCGCCACACCTTGACGAGGAGAGGCATCCAGCGGGCAAGGTCCTTGTGGTAGTCGCTCGACATGAGAGTGCGCCGATGATCATCGAAGTCAAAGCGCTGAAGAAGCATTACCGCGTCCACAAGCGGGCGCCAGGGCTCGGTGCAGCGATCAAGTCGCTGTTTCATCGAGAGCACACGACCGTAAAGGCGGTCGATGGGATTTCGTTCTCTATCAACGCCGGTGAACGGGTCGGGTTCCTGGGGCCCAACGGGGCAGGAAAGACGACGACCCTCAAAGTGCTTTCTGGGTTGCTCTACCCCAGCGACGGAGACGTACGCGTCGACGGCCACACACCGCAGCGCCGCGAAGTCGCCTTCTTGAAGAAGATCATGCTGGTGATGGGCCAGAAGCAGCAGCTGTTGTGGGATCTGCCACCTGCCGAGACGTTCGAACTGAACCGGGCAATCTACGAAGTGCCGCGCGAAGAGTTCAGGAAGCGCCTCGCCGAGCTGACCGCGCTGCTCGAGGTCGGCGACACCATTCACAAGCCCACCCGTCAGCTGTCTTTGGGCGAACGGATGAAGTGCGAGCTGATGGCGGCGCTGGTGCACGGGCCCAAGGTGCTGTTCCTCGATGAGCCCACGATTGGCCTCGACGTCTCGATGCAGGTGGCGATGCGCGACTTCATCCGTCGCTACAACGCCGAAGTCGGAGCGACGTTGATTCTCACCAGCCACTACATGGATGACGTGGCGGCGTTGTGCCCGCGGGTGATTGTGATCGACAAGGGGAGCTTGAGCTTCGATGGCCAGCTGGACGATTTGCGCACCCAGGTTCGGCCAGTGAAGCGCGTCGCATTTCGCTTCTCGGCACCGGTCGCGCACGCCGCGCTCGCTGCGATGGGAAAGGTGGTGTCGAACCAGCCTGGCGAGTCGGTGCTCGAGGTGGCCGCGGATGACGTGAAGGACGTCGTCGGACGCGCGCTGGCAACCCTTCCGGTGAAGGACTTGACGGTCGAGAACCCTCCGTTGGAAGAAGTGATGAGCGAGCTGTTCGAGCGCAGCCGCGCCGCCCGTACTTCCGAGGCAGCGTAGCCATGTTGCGGACCCTGCGGGCGCTGCCCACGCTTATGCGCGTCGGCGCGGCGGAAGCGCTCGCGTACCGCGCCGAAATGTTGGTGTGGGTGCTCGCCACCACGATGCCGTTCATCATGTTGACGTTGTGGTCAGCGGTCGCCACCGTCGCTCCGGTCATCAGCAACAGCGGTCGCAGCTATTCGAGTGGAATGTTCACCGCGTATTTCCTCGCGGTCTTCATCGTTCGCCAGCTGATTTCCAGCTGGGCGTCATGGGAGATCAACTGGGAGGTACGCCAGGGCACGCTGGCGATGCGGCTGCTGCGCCCGATTCACCCCATCGTCTCGTATGCGACCGGCAACCTCGCCGCCCTGCCGATGCGGTCGCTGGTCACCCTGCCGGTGGTGGCAATCATCTTCCTCATCGGAGTTCAGGGCGCTTTTCCTTCGGATCCGCGGCTGTGGGCATTGTGGTGCTTGGCGATGCTGGGGGGGTGGCTGATCACGTTCTTCGCCAACATCGCGATTGGCAGCCTGTCGCTCTACATGGAGTCGAGCATCAAGGTGATGGACATCTGGCTGGCTGGGTTCTTCGTCTTCTCGGGCTACCTGTACCCTCTCGACATGTTCCCCGACTTCGTCCGAATCGCCTCGGAATGGCTGCCGTTTCGCTATCAGATTGGCGTGCCAGTCGAGCTGATGACGGGCGCCCACGGCGCAGAGGAAGCGTTCGCGCTCGTTACCCGCCAGTGGATGTGGGTGGCCGGACTGGGCGTCGGCGCGGTGCTGTTATGGAACCACGGCGTGAAACGCTTTCAGGCGTACGGAGGCTGAGTGGGGCGCTACTTTCGATTGCTTCGGTTGCAGCTGCGCACCTCGGCGCTGATGGCTGCGCAGTACCGTTGGGACTTTGCGATCGATGGGGTGATCTCGATTTTCTGGACCGTGACCGCGGTGATTCCGTTGCTGGTCGTCTACAACGGCTCGAGCAGCATCCCCGGCTGGACCTTGTCC
>JANOHG010000218.1:0-2617 GCA_031406375.1 Archangiaceae bacterium
CGCCGAGGCAAGTGAGCACCCCGAGACTGTGATTGGGATGCATTACTTCAGCCCGGTTAACAAGATGCCGTTGCTCGAGATCATCACCCACGCGAAGACGGCGGATGAGGTGGTCGCCACCTGCGTCGAGATCGGGCGGAAGCAGGGGAAAACGGTAATCGTCGTCAATGACGGGGTCGGTTTCTACACCTCGCGAATCCTGGCTCCGTACCTGAACGAGGCCGCGTGGCTTCTGGCCGACGGCGCAGACATCGCCGAGCTCGACAAGGCGTTGGTCGATTTCGGCTTTCCGGTGGGGCCTGTCACGCTGCTCGATGAGGTCGGAATCGACGTCGCGTCGAAGGTGGGGAAGATCATGTACGACGCGTTCGGAGATCGTCTGCTGGCTCCCGCCACCACCGCGCAGCTGGTGGCCGAGGGTCGGCTGGGTCGAAAAGCGAAGAAAGGTTTCTACACCTACAACGGCAAGAAGAAGGGGGTCGACCCCACCGTTTACGCGCTGCTTCCGCACGGCAAAGAACGCAAGCGGCTCGATCGCCAAGAAATGGCTGAGCGCTGCGTGCTCCAGTTCATCAACGAAGCGGTGCGTTGCCTGGGTGAGGGTGTGCTTCGCAGCCCGCGCGACGGTGACATCGGCGCGGTCTTTGGGCTGGGTTTCCCTCCGTTTTTGGGAGGCCCATTCCGCTACGCGGATCAGCAGGGCATCGGGCGGCTCCTCGAGCGCACCGAGCATTACCAGGAGAAGTTCGGCAACCGCTTCGAGCCCGCGCCGCTGCTGGCCGAATACGTGACGTCGAAGAAGAAGTTCTACGGAACCTAAGGGCCTGGGTTCGGATTACCCGGCCTTGAGATCGCAGCCGAGGCACGACGCCAGCTTCAGCCCGCGTATAAAGCCCCTGCTTGAAGCTGCCGCTTGCAATTGCGTTCGTTTGCATTGTTTCCGCTACCACCGGGTTGCTCGTGCTGGCACCCGAGACGGTCGAAACGGGAGGAGCCCCAGACGAGCCGAAGGTGGCATTGGTGCGCGCACTCAATCACTGGGATTCCGGCTGGTACGCGGCAATCGCTGAAGATGGCTATTCCTACCTAGGGCCACACGTGCAGAGCGCGGTCGCGTTTTTTCCGGGCTACCCGCTGGTGCTGCGCCCGTTGATCGCTTTCGGGATCAACCGCTACGTCGCAGGCGAGCTCGTGAGCCTGCTGTCTGGGTTGGCCGCGTTGTTTCTGTTGCTGAGGTGGGAAGCGAAAGTGCGCGCGCGACAGCTGCTCACGCCCGGCACGACCGGGACGGTCGTTCTCACTCTGTACCCGTTCGCATTCTATCTGTATGGCGTGATGTACAGCGACGCGCTGTACCTGCTGCTCGCGGTAGCAGCGTTCGTCTGTCTCGAAGATGATCGGCCGGCACTCGCGGCTGTCTTTGGTGCGTTGGCGACTTCTTGTCGGCCAATCGCTCCTGCGCTGATGATCGGCCTGCTGGTGCGAAGCGTCGAGCTGCGCCTTCGCGCGCAGCAGAAGGTACGGATTGTGGATCTGCTTCCAGCGTTGGCGGGGCTCGGGTTCGCTGGCTACATGTTCTATCTCTGGCTCGCCTTCGACGATCCGCTGGCGTTCGCGCACGTGCAGGCCGCGGCTGGGTGGGATCAACCTCCGGGGTTCGACACCTGGGCCAAAGTCACATGGTTCAAGGTGATGTTCCCGCGGGTAGAGCCGATCGTCGCGGTGCGTCTTGCGGGACATGCGCTCGCGACCTTGGTTGCGCTTGGCCTGGTGATCCCGACCTGGAAAAAGCTTGGCCCAGGCTACGGGCTGTACTGCTTGATCGCGATCGGTTTACCCGCGCTGTCGAGCAAAGACTTCATGGGCCTGGGTCGATACGCGATCGCGGCGTTCCCGCTCTTTCTCGCGCTTGGGGTGATGCTCGAAGCGCGTCCTCGGGTGCGAAAGGTGTGGCTCACCGCAAGCGGCGCGCTGCTGGTGGTGTTGGCGTTTCACTTCGGAGCAGGTGCGTACGTTTCATGAAGGCGCTGGAACTCTTTCAACCGCTGCCGCTGGCCGAACGGCTCTTCGTGCGTGGCCGGCTCTTCGCCGCACCCCTGAAGGAAGTCGCCCAGCGCGCCCCGGAAGAAGGTCGCATCGCGGACATCGGCTGTGGGCACGGTCTGCTCAGCGCGCTGCTGGTGTGCGATCATCCTCGGCGCCAGGTCGTCGGCGTCGATCCTGATCCCCGAAAGATTGATTGGGCCAAGAGCTCGGTGGGAACCCATCCGAGCGCGCGCTTCGAAGTCGGAACCTCGCGCACACTGGCGCCTTCCAGCTTCGAAGCAATCGTGGTGGCCGATGTCCTTTACCTGTTGCCTCCACAGCAATGGCCGGCGTTCTTCGCCGACTGTCGCCGCGCGCTCGTACCGGGTGGAAGGTTGCTGCTCAAAGAAACGGAGAACGATGGAAGTTGGCGCTACTTCAAATGCCTCGCGCAGGAGCACCTGATGGTTCGGGTGCTGCGCCGCACCCGCCACAGTGGCTCGATTCAGTTGATGCCACGCGGCTTCACCGCCGCCCTTCTTCAGAAAGCAGGGCTGCGTGTGCGTGAAGTGGTGACAATGTCGCATGGGTA
>JANOHG010000222.1:0-5885 GCA_031406375.1 Archangiaceae bacterium
CCCCAATACATCCAGTATTTGCCGTTTATCTTCAGCGCAACTGCTTTACCATCCCTGAAACCCGTAATGATAGCGCCTGATTTTGTCTCCGTGCGCGAGGTGGCTGAACAGGTTTGCGGTGGCCCCCCCAGGAGAGGCCGCGAGCAGCATCAAACCAACCGCCAGCGCGGGCGGCAGCCCAAAACCTTTAGCGATTCCGAAGCACACCACAGGCAACAGCACCATCTGGCAGGTGAGGCCAACCAAAACCGCCTTCGGGAAAACGACCACCCGCTTGAAGTCGTCGATCGTCAACGTCAGGCCCAGCCCAAGCATGATGATGCCAAGCGCGGTCGGCAGCAGCACCGCGGTCAACAGGCTCTGTTCCACCTTTTCAATCCATCGGGTGCAGACGCTTGAGGGCAGCCACAACCTTCGCCTTCTTCTCTTGGGTCTGAGTCTTCACGGCCGGCTTCGGCGATGCCAAACTCTTCGCGCGTTCGACAACCCGGGCAGGCACCCTGCTCTTCTTGGCCGACTGGCCCATCGTCAGTACTTTCTCTTCAGCGCAATCGTTCGAAGCAACCCACCGTTGCTGAATAGGAACTGGCGAAAGTCCTCTTCGGGCAGGTGCATGCGCTTGAGCACGCTGGTCACCAATTCTTCGAGCGGCAGCGAATCGGCCTTCTTCAGTTCCATCGCGATCTTCAACATCGCCACCCCATAAAGCGGGCTGCAGGCGATCTCTGGGGGAACCTGCGGAGCCTCTTCGACTACCGGAAGCTGAACCACGGTCCGCGCCTGCGACTTGCCCCTCGATTGCGCCATGAAGTGACCATACGTTACGTGACATTGCCCGTCAAAAGACCTTCGTGATTACTCGACAATTGCGCAGGCGCGGCTTAAGCGCGGCACGTTTTAAGGCCGATTTGCCGGCTCTGGAGCGCGATTGGGCGACCACCGCTACATCGTTGTCGAAGGTCCGATTGGAGTCGGAAAGTCATCCCTGACCACCCTCCTGGCGGAGCGTTTCGATGCGCGCCGGGTGATGGAGGTCGTCGAAGAGAATCCGTTTCTTTCTTCGTTTTACGGCGACAAGGCCAAGTTCGCGTTTCAGACGCAGATGTTCTTCCTGCTGAGCCGGTTCAAGCAGCAGCAGGAACTGTTTCAGCAAGATTTGTTCAGCGCGGTGACGGTGAGCGACTACTTGTTCGCCAAAGACAGGATCTTCGCGCATCTCACCCTCGATGCGAACGAGCTCGCGCTCTACGAACGGGTCTTCGAAGCGTTGGGCCCGCGAGTTACCCGGCCTGATCTGGTGATCTACCTTCAGGCGCGAAACGACGTGCTGATGTCGCGGATTCGAAAGCGGGGCCGCGAATTCGAACGCAAGTTCGACGCCACGTATCTCGAAGACCTGTGCCGGCGGTACAGCGAGTTCTTCTTTCATTATGCCGATACGCCGCTGCTGGTGGTGAACACCTCGGACATCGACTTTGTCAACAACGCGGAAGACTTAGAGAATTTGATCAACGTGGTGCGACAAACCAAGAACGGCACACACCACTACCAACCGCTGGCCAGTCGCCGTTAAATAGGGCCATCGAACGAGCCGAAGGTGGCCAGTTAGGGCGCCAGGCAAATGCGATGGGAGCACGGCGACCGGTTTCACCGGCGCCGAGGCTGAAACAACGTACCTAAAACTCCACCCGCTTTCCCCCCGGAGGTGAACCGTGAACAAGGTCACCATCCATACGCTGAAGAAGCAAAAGACCGCAGGTAAGAAGAACTGCATGGTCACCGCCTACGACGCCACGTTCGCGCGAATTCTCGATGACGCTGGTGCTGACGTATTGCTGGTTGGCGACTCGTTGGGAATGGTCGTGCAGGGCAACGACTCGACGCTGCCGGTGACGATGGACCAGATGGTCTATCACTCGAAGGCGGTTACCCGAGCAGCCAAGCGGGCGCATGTGGTGGGCGATTTGCCCTTCATGAGCTACCAGAACTCGATCGAAGAAGCGGTGCGCAACGCAGGCCGACTCGTCTCGGAAGGGGCCGTCGGCAGCGTGAAGCTCGAAGGCGGCGTTGAGTTTTCGCAGACGATCGAGCGCATCGTGCGGGCGTCGATTCCAGTGATGGGACACCTGGGTCTAACGCCCCAATCGGTGCACAAGATGGGCGGATATGTCGTGCAGGGCCGCGACGAACAAGCAGCGCGCCGTCTGCTGGATGACGCGATCGCGCTCGAGAACGCGGGTTGTTACGCGGTGGTTCTAGAAGGGGTTCCGCTTGAGCTCGCCAAGCAAATCACCGCGCGGCTGAGCATCCCGACCATCGGAATCGGCGCAGGCAAGCACTGCGATGGCCAGGTGCTCGTCTGTTACGATCTGCTGGGCCTCAACCCGGACTTCAAGCCGAAGTTCGTCAAGCGGTACGCCGACATGTACACCGGCGTCACGCAAGCGGCGCAAGCGTTCTTCACCGAAGTCCGGGCCGAGACCTTTCCCGACAACGAGCACTCTTTCCATTCGACCTCGATTCGGCTCGTCGCCAGCAACCCCGACGTTTCCACAGGTGAGCCCGAAGAGAAGAGCGCTGTATACGGTGTTCCGGTTTGACGGCGTGCGGATCCTAAACACGGTCGTCGAAGTACAGGAATTCTCGGCAAAACAGTGGTCGGCGGGTAAGCGCCTCGCGTTGGTACCCACGATGGGGTTCTTGCACGAGGGCCACCTGTCGTTGATCCGCGAAGGTGCGCGGGTTGCCGATGCGGTGGCGACCACCATCTTCGTCAATCCGACCCAGTTTGGGCCGACTGAGGATCTCTCGCGCTACCCACGAGACCTGGAAGGCGACCTCGAAAAGTGCCGAGCCGCCGGAGCCACCGTCGTCTTCACGCCAGAACCCAAAGAAATCTACCCCACTGGCTACCAGACCTACGTCGAGGTGACGAAGGTGAACCAGGGACTGTGTGGCGCGAGCCGACCGGGGCACTTCAAAGGGGTCGCGACGGTGGTGACGAAGCTGCTGGCGATGTTCCGCCCGCATGTCGCCCTCTTTGGTGAGAAAGACTACCAGCAGCTGCAGGTCATCCGGACTCTGAACGACGACCTCAACCTCGGGGTCGAGATTGTCGGGATGCCGACGGTGCGTGAAAGCGACGGGCTGGCGCTCAGTTCGCGCAACACCTACCTCACCGCCGATGAACGCCGACAAGCGTTGGCGCTGTCGCGCGGCCTGAAAGCGGCGCAGCAGCTCGCGAAGGCGGGCGAGCGCGACGTGGGAGTGTTGACCGAGCGCATTCGCAGCTTTCTGCGCGACGACAACCTCCGAGAGGACTACGTGGGAATCGTCAACGCTTCGACGCTACAGCCGTTGGACAAGCTCGAACCGGGGGTCGGCGCACGTGCGCTGATCGCGGCTTTTGTCGGAAAAACACGGCTGATCGACAACCTGACCGTTGCTGCCGGATAAAGGGTAGAGCGATTCTGTGGCCAAATCTGATCAGCCGCCCGGCGCGGAATCCATCGTTACCGAGCACCGGCGCGCACGCTTTGACTACACCGTCGAGGACACGCTCGAAGCGGGGTTGCAGCTGATCGGTTCCGAGGTGAAGGCGCTGCGAAATGGCGAGGCGAGCCTGAACGACTCGTATGCGCTTCCCAAGGGCAAAGAGCTCTTCCTCGTCAATGCGCACATCGGGGCCTACAAGGCCGCGACGCACTTCGCGCATCTGCCCACCCGCCCTCGCAAGCTGTTGCTGCATCGAGAACAGATAGACAAATGGGGGGCAAAAGTCGTCGAACGCGGCTATTCGATTATCCCGCTCATGATTTACTTCAAGGGCGGTAAGGCGAAGGTAAGACTCGGGTTGTGTACGGGTAAGACGCACGAAGACCGGCGCCAAACAATCAAGGAACGCGAAACGAAGCGCGAGATGGATCGCGTGCTGCGTAAACGTTGAAGCCTCATGGACAAGCAGACGGAAGAAAAGAAGACCCGGCTTCTCGGCTCGCTCGAACAGGGCCTGACGATGATTCACCTCGACGCGCGTCGCCCGGGTGTCCTGGTACCTGAGAAGCTGAAGCACGAGCCGCACCTGCTGCTCAACCTTTCCTACCGCTTCGAGCCGCCAGATCTCGCAATCGGCGAATGGGGCATTCGCTGCACCCTCACCTTCGATGGCAAACGCTTCACCATCGCCGTTCCCTGGAGCGCGCTGTACGCCATCAGCAGCCAGCACAGCAAAGAGTTCTGGATGTACCCAGACGACATGCCACGCGAGCTGCTCGAGTCGTCGCCAGAGCGAATGCAGCAGTTGAGTCAGCTCGCGCCGTCGACCGGGGCTGATGGCAAACCGGACGCTCGGGCAGTGTTGCGCGAGGTCGTGATGGACAAAAGGCCCTACGACAACGCCGAGCCCCCGAAGGATCCACCCGAGCCGCCTAGGCGGGGGCATCTGCGGTTGGTGAAGTAGCAGCTACTTCTTCGTTAGCCGTACGTTCAGCTTCACGTCCTGCCCGCCGGCGAAAGTCCCCCAGTGGGCCCGGTAGCCGCCAGCAGAAATCTCGTACCGCACTTCCCCGCCCCACAAATTGTCGCCCGCCCACGGGGTTTGTCCGACCGCATTGCCAGCGATCTTCACCGTCGCACCGGAAGGCTCGGAATTGATGATCAGCAGCCCCGTCGTGCCCAAAGGCAGCGGCAGTCTTCGCTGTAAATCTGGAATGAGCGCAAAGGCGGCGAGCGCCAGTGTTCCGAGCGCCAGCAAGATCAACATCCATCGGGTCGGGCGGCGTGAGTCCGGCACGACAAGCGGGCGGTAGGCTCGAGGCTCGAAATGGGCACGTCGGGAGCCTGGCTTGTGCGTATCGAGAACGAGCTCGCCAGTTGAGAGCGCATCCAGCGACGGCAGGCCAGACGGGTTGGCTTCAGTCGGCTGTGTCTCGCCGACGACGCCGGCAATCGGAACCTCGCCGGTGACCCTGCCGTCGGGTCCCAGCTGCCGCGCCGGTTTCCAGGCGTTAGAGTCTTCGTCGTCGTTTCCGGTGTCTGCCATCGACGCTTACCCCGACAGCTCGCGCAGGTGCTTCCAGTTGTAAATCCCGATCCGGTGCAAATCTCCAAACGTGAAGGTCAACGCGTAGTTTCCCACTGCAGACAGCTCGATGATCTTCATTTCGATCGGGATTTTTTCCTGATCGAAGGTTCGCTTGCCGCTCCACTCTTCGACACATTCGGCACAAGGGCAATTTTGTCTGAGCGCGCGCGACGTCACTTTCGACTCAACGCCGTCATCCCACTTCAAGCCAAGCACCCGCTGGTCGACTGAAAGGTCGACTTGAACGGCGACCGGAACCCGCGTCGCCGGTTTGATCGAATCCCAGAAGTTGCTCATCGGTCTTTAAGGTTCCTCTACCATTGTGACGATTGCAGACGCGAGCTTCAGCGAAAACCCTCGAATGAGCACGCCTTCACGTGGGGCTTCGTTCGCCAACAGACCTTCCAGATACGTCAGGTCGAGGCCGAACTCACGCTCGTACAGCGGCAGGCTTGCCGTGTTCACCGCGAAATCGGGCTGGGTGGGGTAGCGCACGAGGCGGCTTTTCAAGTCGTTCGCATCAAGGGTGAAGCGGTGGAGCATCCCATACACCCGCTGCGTCTCTTCGACAGCCGACACGGTAGCCAACAACAGCGGCCAGATCAGCAGCCCGAACCCGAACGCGAGGTTCTTCAACGAGCGGTTGGATTCGACCACCTCGGAGTCACCCACGATGACCCTCACCATGCTCACTGGGCCACTGAGCACCTGGGCTCCGCCGGTCATGAAAGATTTGCTCATTAAAGGAAGTTCAAATCTTAAGGAAGATGAAATGAACAACTCGCTTACTTACAATATAATT
>JANOHG010000839.1:0-1904 GCA_031406375.1 Archangiaceae bacterium
GAGTGCCGTGATGCCCTGGCGAATCACTTCCGAGCGCGAAACCTTCTTTTTCTTCGCCAGCCGCGCGACTTTTGCACTCTCTTTCCGCGACAAGCGAATGGTCATGATGGACACGTGCATGTCACCTGACGAACATTGTAATACGCGAATCAATCGGCCGTCACATCGGGTCGTCTTAGTCCCCGTGAACCAGCATATTGCTGTGCCCGCTGGCGGCGGACCTGCGGCAATCTGCGCGCCGGGCTGGTAAGTCGCAACTCGATGCGTCTGCCGCGAACTCCTTATTCCGCGAAAGAAACGCTCGGAGTCGTGCGCCGAATGTTCGGCAAGCCACCCGACGGGGCCTGGCGGGCGCCCCTCACTCTGTCGGTTCGTGCAGGTACACCCACCCGGTGGCTCGGCTTCGTCGGAGACATCATGCCGCTGATGTGGCGCGGCGCGCGCTTCTCCCCCGAGGTGATCGCGTTCTTCTCAGACTGTGAGGCGGTGGTCGGCAACTTCGAAGGAATCCTCAGTGAAGAGGCGTGGTTTCCCTTCCTGCAACGGCACACGCCCGCAATCTTCGCTCACCTTCAACAGATCGCTCCGCTCGAGAACTGGATCGTCAGCGTCGCCAACAACCACGCGCCTGATTACGGTGCTGCCGGTTTCGAGCGCACGCTCGCGTTCCTCGACGAGCGGCAGGTGCGGTGGGTTGGCACGCGGGCCCGCCCGCAGATAGAGCTGAGACCGCGAATCACCCTCTCCGCGTGGACCGAATGGACCAACGGCAAGACAACGCTGGTGCCGCTGCGCGATCCTGGCGCTCCGAAAGGCGCGGGCCTGCACATCGCTTTTCCCCATTGGGGCTACGAATTCGAGCGCACGCCCCGCGCCGACCAGCGTCGCGCGCTGCCCCCAGGCTACGACTTAATCGTGGGCCATCATTCCCATCTGCCGCAGAAGCCCGAGCTCATCGACGGGCGCTTGGTCGCGTGGTCGCTGGGAAACTTCGTGACCGAGGTCAAGCTGCGGACGATGGGCGAAGGCGCGCTCCTGAAGGTTGGCCTCGCCGACGCCAGCAACAGCGCGCCGGTTGTCGTCACCGCGCACGCGCTACCGATTCGCCTCGACCGGAGCGAACGCGCGTTCTGCGCAGTCGACATCGCGCGCTGACGAGGTGCTGGGCTTCGGCGGCAGGCGCCCGTGCGTCTGGAGCTCGACTGGCCACGCCTCTGCGACCGGCTGCGGCGGCTGCCAGAGCGCAAGGTACGTCGCGAGGTACGGGCGGGTTGGTCGCTTGGTGGTGGCGCGCCGCAGGTGAATCCACGGCACGCCGACGCCGCGGTGGTGCGTCAGATGATAGTTGAAATTGAGATACAGCAATTCGAGCGGCTTCCACAGCTTCAGGTTGAACGCACCCTCGACGAGGTGTCGCGGCGATCTCACGTGGTAGATGTACTGTTGGCTCGACCAGGAAAACGCGAACGCGGCGTAACAGATGACAATCGCCGTCCAGTCGAGCGCGAGCGCACGGAACAGCCCCCACCAGACAGCGATTACCAGTACCGCCTCTGCGCGTACGCGCCACGCGCCGAGCTCGCGAATGAATGCCAGGTGAAGCCCTAGGCCCGACGTGGCCTCGCCTTTCTTCTTCGGAATCAACCCCCACGGCACGAGCGAGATGATGACCGTGACCAACGGTACGCCCACCCACACCAGCCCGCAGACGAGCGCGTAGAACTGAACCTTCTTCGTTGTCGGATTTTCTCCGGGGCGGACGTAGTCGACCAGCTCTGCGTTCGACCGATTCTTCTTGTGATGCGACAGATGGGCGACCTTCAGGAACTGGTAGCTGCCAGGGAACATCACCGAAATCAGCGTGCCCAGCGCCTCGTTCACCACCCGGCGTGGATGCAGCTTGT
>JANOHG010000280.1:0-1210 GCA_031406375.1 Archangiaceae bacterium
GTCGCTGACTGCGGGGCAGAGGGTGGATCTCTCACCGGCGCGCTGGCTTGCTCAGCGGTGTCGTTTCTTGGTTTCCGCGGGTTCGATGGGGTGCTCGGAACCACCGATGACAAGCTGATGACCGCCAAGTTGTGTGGAGGAGCCACCTGCGCCGTCGACGACGATTGTGGATTCGGTTCCGGTGTTCGCTGCGTGCCTGACGTCGATCCTGCGGATGCAGGGAGTGCGTTCGTGCTGCGGTGTCGCCCGTCGCACGCAAGTGGAGCACTGTTGGCTGGCAACGCTTGCAACCAGGACGCGGATTGCGTGTCGGGCGTGTGCGGAACGCTGCGGCCACCCTCGACCGGCAACGGCAAGGCATGTTTTCACGCTTGCGCGCCCAGCACGACGTGCCCCAATGCGTCGAGCTGCCGCGTCGGTGGCATGAGCATCTCGACCCAGTTCGCGACGATGATTCTCGACTCTTGCGCTTTGTAGACTTCATGGCTCCGAAAAAGAAAACGACTCGAACGAAACGACCCGCCAGGACCAGACAACTCACCTCGCCGCGTACGCCCAAGTTCGTCGCTGCTGTCAAAGGCAGCGATCGTTCGGGCGCGCACAGCGCCGCGCGAGAGGTTTCGTGGGCCGAGTTCCAGCGCGTGGTGCAGCAGTTGGCGCGCGAGATTTCGAAGAAGTTCCGACCTGATGCGGTGGTCGGTGTCGCGCACGGCGGAGTCTTCGTCGGCGGCGCACTCGCGGTTGCGTTGGAAGTCGAGTTCTACCCGGTGCGAATCTCGCGCCGCAGTCGCGACCAGGGGGTCGCCGCGGCCCCCAAGTTGTCGGGAGTGATGCCGAAGGAACTGAAGGGCCGCCGGGTCGTCATCGTCGACGACATCGCTGCGTCGGGCGACACGCTTCAGCTCGCGGCCAAGCTTGCGGGCGGCGCAGGCGCGAAGGCCGTGGCGACCACCGCGCTCATCTGCCGCCCCAAAGGCTTCGAGCCAGATTTCTATTGGGAAAAGTCGACCGACTTTTTCGTCTTTCCCTGGGATTACGACCTCTCGATAGATGAACGCTTCAGGGCGCTGATGTGATTGTCGGAACCGCCGGTCACGTCGACCACGGCAAGACTTCGTTGGTGAAGGCCTTAACCGGCATCGACACCGACCGGCTGCCCGAGGAGAAGAAGCGCGGAATCACCACCGAGCTCGGCTTCGCGCACTTGGGG
>JANOHG010000337.1:0-2261 GCA_031406375.1 Archangiaceae bacterium
TGGCGTCGATTGAGTAGAGGTACTGGATCAAATCCGAACGCTCTGCCGAGGCGGTGGCGGCGTTGAGGAGAAAGTTCGGATTACCAGCGCGGGTATGATCGTCCCATTTGGAATCTGAGAACAGCGCGGCCAGCGAACCGGCCTGACCGTGGTGGAGAAACGGCGCGCCCACCTGGGTCCCATAAAGCGACGGAACGTTGTACCCACCGCGGCCCTGTGCGCGCGCCCCTGCCCCTGGCTTTCGCTCGAGGGCATCGGTGGCAGCGACATCACCCGGAACACCGAACGTGTTGGTGTTGCGAATTGAGCACGCAACCTGGGGAGGAGCTATCGGGTCCACGTTGAACGGGCCGATTTCCGAAGCCGTGGGCTGGGCTGCGACCTGGAAGCCGAGGTGGAAGTTCCACTGCAGCGGCCAAACCGTGGGCTTCGAGAACGAAGTGCTCAGCAGGCCAGTGTTGGCGGCAGTCGAGGGGGTGAAGAACCGGCGAGACACCGTCCACCCAGGTCCTCCGTGGCACTTGGCGCACTCACCTTCGACGAACCTCGCCGCTCCACGCGCGACGGCCAGCGGGTCGAGCGCCTTGCGACCCTTCGGAGGACGAATCGTCCGCGCGTAGCTGTCGATGTCGTCCCAAGCGGCTGGAACACATTTGATCGCCGCCCCATCTGCGGTCTCCTTGGTCGAGCCTGCGAGGTTGTTCGCCGGCAATCCGACCGCGGTCTCGAGCGCGAGGTTGCCACAGTCGGCTTGAGCCGCGGCGGTGGTGATGGCGCCCTTGCCACCCTGAACCCCACGGGTGTTGCCCTCGAAGTCATGCATTTCGTCGATGATTCCCGTCCAGTTGAAGACGCGCTGCTTGAAGGTCGAGCCGTGCGAGTAGCTGCCATCCATCGACGTTGCCTGACGTGGGCCGGCGGCGAAGATCCACGTGATGTTGTCCGACAATCCGTCGGGATGGCACGAAGCGCAAGACGACCAGGCGCTGTTGCTCCACCGCGTGCGGCCGGTGAAGAAGAAATGGCGCCCGCGGTTCACTGCGATTTCTGCTGGAGAAGTTGGCGCCGGCACCGACGCCACCGTGTCCGTCAACGACTGGCTCGAGAGCTCGACGATGCCGAGCCGTTGGC
This sequence comes from Archangiaceae bacterium, assembly GCA_031406375.1. Classification (GTDB taxonomy): domain Bacteria; phylum Myxococcota; class Myxococcia; order Myxococcales; family Myxococcaceae; genus JAGSPQ01. Next base: position 1,132 of record JANOHG010000337.1, read on the forward strand.
TGCCCCAGCAGTTGACGTACGCCTTGCCAGGAGTCACGACGACGCCGGTCGGGTTGAAGCAGTTTCCAATCGCCGCGCTGCCTACCAGATCAATCTGGTTGTTCTGCGTCGAGCCCAACCCGAGCGTGTTCGTGGTGGTGTTGTACGCCATTCGCTGCATCACTTCGGCGCCGCGCGCGATCGCATAGGCCACGTCGGTGCCCCGCAAGAACGAGAGGTCGACCAGATCCGCAAGGAAGAACTTCGGCGCCGCACCGGCAAAGGCCGTCACGAACGGCGCCAGTGACTGCGAACCTGCGGCGTTGGTGATCTCAGTCTTGGAAGTCAGGTCGGCCACGAGGACCACCGGGTTGACGTTCTTGTCGAAGGTCGGCGGGCCGGCGGGCGAAGCTCCAATCGCCGGAACGTAGATGCGCGAACCATTCACCGCGACCGCGAAGAGCTGGTTGGGGCTGTAGGTGGCGCCCATTCCGCCGTCAGCCGGAGCAAAGGTTATCAAACCGTCGCTGGTGAGTGTTCCCGTTGCGCTCAGCGTGAAGACCTGCACAGCCCCCTGCCGACTGGTGTCCGTGCCTTCTGCCGAAGCGGTCGTGCGGCCATAGAATTCGGTTACGACGACCTTCTCGTCGCTGTCATCGGCGTCGCCGTCGTTGGTAATCGCAACCGCGCGCGGGTTGCGCACGGCCTGCGAGGAAACGATCGTCTGGGTCGACACGTCGATGATGCTGATCCGCGCTTCGGCCCACTCGGCGACCGCCAGGAAACGCCCGCTGGGCGAAAGGGCCAAGCCAGTCGGCTCACTGCCAACGTTGATTGTCGCCCCCACCAAAGGCGTCGCCGTGTCGAGGCCGTCGATCAACTTCACGGTCGCGTCCGAACGGTTCGCAACCCAGGCCGCTTTCCGGCTGAGGGTAAACACCACTGCGCTCGGCTCGCCACCGGTGACCACGCGTGACAGCAGCGCCTTCGTCGACGCGGAGAACGTCGAGATCGAGTTGTTCTCGGGGTTCACCATCGTGATCAGCGCGTCATCGTCCGAAAGCGCAATCGTGCTCGATTTCGAAGGAGAGCGAAGGAAGCCGCCATCGCCAAACGACGTTCCGCCGACCGCGCCACCACCTGCACCCCCT
>JANOHG010000342.1:0-1174 GCA_031406375.1 Archangiaceae bacterium
CCTCGAAGCCGGCCTTCTTCTCAGACAGCAATCCGTTTCTCGAAGTCGACGCGACGAACCAGATCGACAACAAAGTGCTCGGAGAAGCGAGCGTTCTCGAGCGCGGAAAGGTGTACCAAGGCGGCAACCTGACCGCGTTTCAAAAGCTCACGGGCCTTGCGGGGGAAATGGTGCTGTACGTCGGCGATCACATCTACGGCGACATCTTGAAGTCGAAGAAGACGTCGATGTGGCGCACCGCGATGGTGGTGCAAGAGATCGAGGACGAGATCCTTTACACCGAGGCGCGCCAGGAAGAGATTGATCACCTTTCTGAGCTCGAACGCCTGCTGCCACAAGTGGACGATGAGATCTCGGTTCACAAGTCGCGCCTCAACGCGATCGAAAAGAAGCTCGAGCGCGATCATTCGCTCGACACTGCGCACCGAACCGAACTGGAGGATGAACGCAAGCAGGTCAAGTTCGAGCTCGACAAGCTTCGCAAGACGTATCGAGAATCGACCGAGCTGGCGGCGACGCTCGAAAAAGACATCGAGCTCGGCTTCAATCCGTACTGGGGTTTGCTTTTCAAAGAAGGCAACGAGAACTCGCGCTTCGGCGAACAGGTCGAGCAGTACGCGTGCATCTACACCGGCCGAGTGAGCAACTTCGGTTTCTACTCGCCGATGCAGTACTACCGATCGCCGCGCGAGCTGATGCCCCACGAACAAGCCGGCGCGTTGACCTCGAAGCTGTCGATTCTCGGAGACCCCGAAGGGCTTCCGCGCGGCGCCAACCGCGCCGAGTAGGTAGAGTTAATTTTTGACGGGGTTAGAAGGCGTTGAGGGCCAACGAAGCGAGGATCTCTGCCGCGAGGACTTCGGCTCGACGGAACCGGGCGTGGTGGTAGCCAAAGTGGCGCCGAGTGCGCGCGCACCTGCGGCGAAGCCAACTAAAGCCGGCGCGGCTTCGAACCCGTGGAATATTGTGATCGACGTCAAAGGCAGACAGTAAGATCTGGCGGCTTGGCGTGGCCGCTCATCTGGGCCCATGACTACCCCCACCCGTGCCGAGAAGATCGCACCACGCCGCGTATAGGAGGCCGGATTACATGCCAGCGGCGCGAACTTCTGCGGGGGTCATCAAGCCACCATCGCCCCAGCGATAAACCGTTTTGGTCGGCAACGCGGGCTCG
>JANOHG010000345.1:0-10070 GCA_031406375.1 Archangiaceae bacterium
TACCTGCTGGAGAACGACAAGATCCGCGTCGTCATTCAGCGGCCGTTTCGACACATCGGTGCGGCTCCGTACGGCGGCACGATCATCGACGCCGATTTGAAGCGCGCCGCCGGGCAACCAGCGCGCGATCAGATCGGCAAGCTGACGGTGCTCTATTCTTTCGGGCGCACGATCAACACCAAGAAGGTCGAAGTGCTTCAGGACGGCGCCTCGGGAGGCCTGGCGGTGATCGCCGCGACGGGCATCGATGCGATCAACGACTACATCAACGTGCCGAACATCATCGACACCTTCCTCGGAGCTGGCGTGAAGATGGTGACCGACCCCAACGTCCCGCTGCCGATCGCCGCGACCACCTATTACGTACTTTCGCCCGGAGAAAGCCGGGTGCGCGTGCTCACCGCGTTTTGCAACACGAGCACCGAGAACGTCGTCACCACCGTCGGCGATATCTTCGAGCAAGGAGGCGTCAGCGACTTCTTCAACCCCTTGGGCTGCAAGAACGGACTGGGAGCCAAAGGCTGCGCCGCCGATGCGTCGCCTTGGTTCGGATATCAGGCACAGGAAGTCGCCTACGCTGTTCGCAGCTACAGGTTTGGCGATCTGAAGGCGCCGGAACCGAGCAACGCGCTGCTGTACGTCAGCGGAGTGGTCGGGATTCTCGCCGGCGGCGAAGGACAAACGGGTCTACTGAGCTGGGTTGATGCACAGGCGACCAAGCGCCCAGGTTCCTTCGGAATTCTCGCGAGCAGCCAACGCAACTACCTGCGCGATCTCTTCGTTGGAAGAGATCTGGGCGACACCCTGTCGCAAATGCAGGCCTTCGATTCCACCGCAAGATCGCGCCTCGAAGTCTCGGTGACCCACCTCGACAACGCGCTGCCCGCAGCGGCGATTCGGGTCGCGGTGCTCGACGCGGCTGCGAAACAGATGACGGTGCTCGTCACCAACAGCGAAGGCAAGGCGAAGGTGGATCTGCCACCGGGCAACTACACCGTCGTCGCCGGCGAGCTCGGGCACGCGATCGAGGCGCCGAAGGCAATCACCGTACCCTCAAGCGGCCAGGCAATGGTCGAGATCAAAGTTGGGCTCTCGCGCAAGCTCACGGTGACGGTGAAGGATCCGTTCGGCGCGGGCCTCACTTCGAAGGTGACGGTGAGGTGCCCGTCGGGTCCCTGCCCCACTCAAATTGGCCACTACCGCCCGTTTCTCGATGTCGACGACGCACCCTCGAACATCGCGGCGATTGGCTACGTGCCAGCGTCGGGAAAGCTCGAGATGTTGCTGCCGCCTGGCGCTTACGAGCTGTTCGTCACCCGTGGTCCCGAGTATTCGGCCTTTCCCGACACGTTCCCGATGGCGGGGCACCCAATCGATCTCACCACCGGGCCCGCGACGGTCGCTGCCACGGTCGCGCGGGTCGTCGACACGACGGGTTGGATGAGCGCGGATCTTCACGTTCACGCGGTCGCGAGCGCAGACAGCTCGGTCGCCAACGCCGAACGGATCGCGTCGTTCGCGGCCGAAGGGGTCGACGTGTTGGTGTCGACCGATCACGACACCATCACCGACTTCGCGCCGCTGATCAGAGAACTCGGCGCCGACAGTCAGATGGCATCGATGATCGGCTGCGAGGTGACTCCGTTCGACTACGGCCATCAGCAGGCCTACCCAATCGCCCAGGGCGACGGCCCAACCAACGGCGCCTTCGATTGGGCAGGCGGCGACGGCCCTTCACTGCGTCTCGACCAAATCTACGCCGGCCTCAAGGCGGCCCACCCGAACGTCGTGATTCAGATGAATCACCCACGCGGAAGCGGAGGCTCGTTGTCGCGCCTGAAGGTCGACACCGCCACCGGCGCTTCGCATGCCAGAGCCGAAACCTTTCGAATGGAACCAAACCCTGTGGCAACCGCGATGGACACCAAGCTGCTTTCGAACAACTTCGACGCGTTTGAGGTGCAGAACGGAATCACTCCCAACATGGGGACGATGAATGACTGGATGACGTTCCTCTCGCGCGGCCAGGTGAAGACGGCCACGGGCGTTTCGGACACCCATAACCTGCTCGCCGCCATCGGCGGCTATGGTCGCACCTGGGTTCGGCTCGGCGTCGATGAGCCGAGCAAGTTCGATGCAGTGAAGTTCGCGGCGGCGATCAAAGCGCAGCGCGCAATCGCGTCCTCGGGCCAGTTCATCACTCTGACGGCGCAGAAAGTGACCGCCAACGTTCCCAACGGCCCACTCGCGCAGATTGGTGACACCCTGTCGGTCGACGCCGCCGCGGGTGAGAGGGTCGAGTTGACCGTCGAGGTGCAGGCTCCCGAGTGGATGAACTTCACCTCGATCGAAATCTACACGCACACCAGCGGCCGCGAGGCGGTCGATGGCGTCGCCAACTCCGAATGGCCGGACAACCGTCGACTCGCTTTCAAGACGTACGATCCGACCAGCCTCCCACTCGAGGCGGTGTCAGGCCTCAACGGTTTCGCGGCGCGGCGCATTCGCGTCACCCAGAAGTTCATCGTCATTCCCACCGCCGACACCTGGTACGTCGCGATGGTTCGCGGCGGCACTTCGAGCCGCAGCCTGTCTCCGATGGCCTGGCACGGCGTGCAGTGCACCGCGGGCGTGTGCGTCGAGAACGACTCGAGGCCGACCGGATTCACGAACGCCGTGCTGATCGATGCCGACAAGACGGGCAAGTACGACAGCTTCCCAATCAAGCAGCAGCTGTTGCGATTGCCCCCCGCGGCTGGCCCGGTTCCGCCTCGCCGAACACCTTCACCCGAAGAGTTCGACGCGGCGATCCGCGCGATGCTGCACCACGAGTGATCAGGGCTGACGGAAGACGATCACCCCGCCCTTGATGCTCGGGTTGGAGTTGGTGTCGTAGGTGAACGCCAACGTGACCTTGTCTGGTTTGTGAAAGGCGGCGTTGATCCACAGCCCGGCGAATCCGAACACGCCACTCGCCCCGGCCATGTCTGGGCGGCAGGTGGTGAAGGCAGTGCCGTTGCTCGACCGCGACAGCTTTGGCCCACCCTTGCATCCTTGATCAACCGTAGGGCCGACGTGATTGGCGGCGATCGCGATTTTCCCGCCCGAATCGAGCGCGATCGCTTGAAAGGATGACGTGCCTTCCAACGTGGTGACGGTGCCGTTTCGTGGAATCTCGACGGGCGTGAACACCGAGCCCGCTGCATCATTCGCCGACGCGTACCAAAGCTGGGTGTTGGTCAGCGTCGATGACGGCAGGTGAAACGCCGCGCGGGGCGAAGTGCCACTGAACGTAAGACTCACCGAAAAGAGCCGGGTGTTTGCAACGCCGCCGCTGTCGGCGATTTGAGTCGTGGCAGTGCCCGCGGGCCTCCAAAAGAGCAAGCGCGCCGGGCCGATGGGAGCAGTCGGCCCGGTGAAGTAGGCAACCGCCGCGTCTCCAGCCGAGTCGACCGCGAGGGCGATCGGCTTGGCAAGGATGACGCTGGTGGCAACAGGAGCAGGACTCATCGCGTCGGTGAACGCCGCCTTCCCGACCCGCCGTCTGTAAATCACCTGCCCGCATTCCGGCGTCCCACACGGAGCAGCTTCCGTCTCGAAGTACGCGAGGTGGGTGACGCCATCGTTGAGCACGAGCGCTGGGTTGCTCAACAGGTGACCCGAAGCATTCGGCAGGCTCGCCGTCTCGAGTGACCAGGTCACCCCCTCGTCCCTCGACAGCGCGATCTTGATCGTCTTCTGTTCGGTGACGTAGGCGATGCCGATCGTTCCGGTCATTGGATCGCGCGAGAGCGCCACCTGGCGATTCGGCTCGGAAAGATCAATCTCACCCACCGTCGCGATGGTGATGGGTGACTGGTAGTTGATTGTTCCGCCGTCGGCCGTCTTGTCGAGACCATTCCAACGGGTAAAAACCAGCGCATCGTCGACGCGAATGCCGTCGTTGTTCGGATCCGTGTGGATCGCCGCGATGATCGGATGCGCGAACGGATCAAGCACCATCACGGCGCTCACTCCGACGCGCACGGTCGCGGTGTTGCTCGCAGGAAGCTCGAGCGCAGTGCTGTAGCCCGTCGGTGGCTCGCTGCCCCTCATCCGACCCGCATCTTGGCCAGCGTCGCCCGCATCCTCGGGTCCTGCATCGATGAACGGCTTGGGCTTGGAACCGCAGCCGATCAGGGAGGCCGCGACGAGCATGAGGATAAACTTGATCATTGAGTATTCCGTTCTGTGGTCAGGCGCCGGCCGCCCTGATGACTTCGCGCGCGATCACCAGCCGCTGAACTTCACTGGTGCCTTCGTAGATCGTCTGCACCCGCGCGTCGCGCAGGTATCGTTCGACGGGGAATTCGTCGAGGTAGCCATAGCCCCCGTGAATCTGCACCGCGCGGTCGCAGACCTTGTTGCTCATCTCACTCGCGAACAACTTCGCCATCGAGGCTTCGCGGGTGAACGGCTTGCCCGCTTCCTTGAGGAAGGCGGCCCGAAAACACAGCAGCTCGGCGGCTTCGAGCTGGGTCTGCATGTCGGCGAACATGAACCGCAGCGCCTGAAATTCGGCAATCGGTTGGCCGAACGCACGGCGGTCTTTCGCATAGCGCACCGACGCTTCGATCGCCGCGCGCGCGACCCCGCACGCCTGCGCCGAGATGCCGATGCGACCGCCGTCGAGCGCGATCATCGCCAGCTTGAACCCGTCGCCTTCCCTTCCCAGCAACGCGTCTAAGCCAAGCTCGCAGTTCTCGAACGTCAGCGACACGGTGTTGGATCCACGCAGGCCCATCTTGTCTTCCGCGCGACCGATCAACAGGCCTGGAGTCTTCCCTTCGACGATGAAGCACGAGAGCCCTTTGTTGCCTTCCGCGCCCGTGCGCGCCCAGACGACCATCACTCCCGCGTGGGCGCCTGAAGTAATCCATTGCTTGGCGCCGTTGAGCACCCACGCATTGCCCTGCTTGACGGCTTTGGTGCGCATCGCGCCCGCATCGGATCCAGCGTGTGGCTCGGAAAGAGCGAAGGCGCCTGCAACGGCTCTTCCAGACGTCAGCGCGGTGACGAACTTCGTCTTCTGCGCACCGGTTCCGAACGCGTTGATCAACTCGCCACACATGTTGGTGACGGCCATTCCCACCGAGGTCGACGCGCATGCGGCGCTGATCTCGATCATCGCCAGCGCATACGAGACGACGCCCGCGTCCGCGCCACCCAGCTCGGTGGGCAGGTTGACGCCGAGCAGACCGAGCTCAGCCATCTGCGCGTAGACATCGGCAGGGAACCGTTCTTCGCGATCCGTCTGCCGGGCGCGCGGCGCCACCACTTCGCGCGCGAACCGTGCAGCAGTGTCGCGAATCAGTTGCTGCGTTTGCGTGAGCTGAAGCTGCATGCCTACTGAATCGCCTTGAGGTTGAAGGGGTACTCGATGGGGTGATCTTTGCCATCCGGAGGCTTGGGGAAAGCCATCGTCCCCAGCACCGCCACCACGCACTCGTGCAGCTTTGGAGCCTTGAGCGTCGTCCCCTTCTTCACGACCCGGGGCTTTTTCACCAACCCTTCTGGCGTGATGATGAACGAGGTCATCAGCTTCCCTTCGACCGTCTTTGTCTTTGCGGCAAGGATCTCTTCGTAGCAACCCTGGATTTGCGGCGCGTAAAACGTCACCACCGTCTGGATGCTCAGCGGCGTGAAGGGAAGCTTTTCGAGGTCGGGGCCCGGGCGGGTGGGCTGGCCGCCATCTGCGGGCGGTGCTGTCGTTGGAGCGACCGCATCCTTCACCAGGTTCTTCATCGTCTCGTTCGAAGCAGCATTCTCTTTTGAAGGCTTATCCTGCGCAGGAGGAGCACCAGCGAGCATCAACGCAACAGTGATCGCGAGCAAAGTCATGAAAGTCAGTCCTTGAGCATGTGGGCGGAAATGACGATGCGCTGAATTTCGCTCGTCCCTTCGTAAATCTCAGTGATGCGGGCGTCGCGCACGTGGCGTTCGGCGTCCATCTCTTTCGAGTAGCCCATGCCACCGTGGATCTGCAGCGCCTTGTTGGTGACCCGACCTGCCATCTCGCTCGCGTAGAGCTTGGCCATCGCGCTCTGTTGAGAATGCCGCTGCCCCTGGTCCTTCATCAATGCGGCGCGCAGCGTCAAAAGCCGCGCCGCATCAAGCTCGGTCGCCATGTCGGCGAGCATGAACTGAATCGCCTGGTGATCACGAATCGGGTGACCGAAGGTCTTGCGATCTGCCGAGTACGCCAGCGCTTCCTCGAAGGCGCCGCGGGCGATGCCGATCGCCTGGGCGGCGATTCCGATTCGGCCTCCGTCCAGTGTGCTCATCGCGACCTTGAAACCTTCGCCCTCTTTTCCGAGAAGATTCCTCGCGGGCACCTTCATGTCCTCGAAATAGATCGTGCAGCTGTGCGCGCCATTGATCCCCATTTTCTTGTCGGGCGGCTGACGGTTGAAACCGGCGGTGGCGGTCGGCACCAGGAACGCGGTGATGCCTTTGTTGCCTTTGCTCTTGTCGGTCATCGTGAAGAGCACGATCGCGTCGGCTTTCGGCCCGACGGTGATCCAGTTCTTCGAGCCATTGATGACGTACTCGTCGCCCTTCTTCACTGCGACGGTCTGCTGGGCTGCCGCGTCGCTGCCTGCATTGGGCTCGGTGAGACCGAAGCATCCGAGCTTCTCACCGCGTGCGTAGGGTTCGAGGAATTCCTTCTTTTGCGCATCGGTGCCGAACTTCATCACCGGATCGCAATAGAGCGAGTTGTTGACGCTCATGATCACGCCGGTGCTGCCACAACCACGGCTGATCTCCTCGATCGCGAGCGCGTAGCAGACGTTGTCGAGCCCTGCACCACCCTGGGCCTCGGGCACAGCCACGCCCAGCAACGAAAGCTCTCCCAGCTTCTTCACCGCCGCCTCGGGCCAGGCGTGCTGTTCGTCCCACTTTCGCGCGTTGGGGGTCAGCTCTTTGGCTGCGAATTCCCGGCAGAGTTTCTGGATGTCGCGCTGGACGTCGGTCAGCTCGAAGTTCATGGCGGCGGATTATCAACATCGGCCGGCCTGCGTATAGAGCGACCTACTTGCCGGTGAAGTTCGGCGCCCGCTTGCCAAGAAACGCATTCATGCCTTCGCGTTGATCCGCGGTGGCGAACAGCATCGCGAAGGCTTGCCGCTCGAGCCCGCAGCCGTCGGCAAGGGAAACGTCAGCACCTTGATCAATGACTCGCTTCGCCTGCGCGATCGCGACCGGGCCGCGCTGGGCGATCTTGCCCGCGACCTCTTTGCAGTAGGCGAGCAGCTTCTCGGGGGGCAAAACTTCGAGCACCAGACCGAGCTCTTTCGCCCGGGCGGCGTCAATCATGTCGCCAGTGAAGATGAGCTCTTTCGCGCGAGCGCGACCGACGAGCCGGGTGAGGCGCTGGGTGCCTCCGAAACCGGGGATCACCGCCAGTGTCACCTCAGGCAGGCCAAACTTCGCTTTCTCTGACGCGTAGATGAAGTCGCACGCCATCGCCAGCTCACAGCCCCCACCCAGCGCGAATCCATTGACCGCGGCGATGGTGGCAATGCCCAACGCCGCAAGACCTTCACCGACCTTGTGCCCTTCGGTCGCAAAAGCAAGCGCCTGCTCGCTGGTGTAACCCGCCATCTCGGCGATGTCGGCACCCGCGACGAAGGCCTTCTCGCCTCCACCGGTGAGGATCAACGCGCGCGCGTCTGGGTTCTTGGCGACCTGGCCGATCGCTTCTTGAAGCTCGCGAATTGCTTGGGCATTGAGCGCGTTGAGCGCCTTCGGCCGGTTGATGGTGACGACTGCGATCGCGCTATCCCACTCGAGTGTGATCAGTTCCATCCGGCCGCTTCTAGACGAGGCCGACCCCAGATGCTCCGGCCATTTCTCCAATCAACCCCGTTCGCTTAAAACGGTATCCGGATGTTCAGAGCGATCGCGATCGTTTTGCTGGGGGCCGTTGGATTGGGCTGCGGCGTTTCCTCCCAACCGCTCGATGCAGAACCCATTGAGGCAAGAGCCGTTGACGCGGAACCCGTCGACTCAGAACCCGCTGACGCAGGGGCGACCCAACCGCCGCTTTATCCATTCGGCGCACGGCATTCGCCGGTGACCCCGTCGGTGGTCGCGAACTTGAAGCGGATCGCCCGCATCGCGCCTCGCCTAGAAGGGGTATTCGCGAAGATCGGAGACTCGAACTCCGTGAACCCCAACTTCTTCACCTGCCTCGTTGGTTCAAACGTCGACCTCGCGGGTCTCACGGCGCTTCAAGCGACGATCGATCATTTCAAGCCTGGTCCTTCGTTCACCCGCGTGAGGCGGGCGGCGAGGGTCGGGTGGAGCGCCGGTGCTGCAATCGCAGGCGCCCCGTCCCGTCTCGAGAAAGAGATCAACGCGCTTTCTCCCCGGTACGCGCTGGTGTTGTTCGGCACCAATGACATCGGAAACGGCACCGGTGACGTTTTCGCCTTCGCTCGAAACATGTTCGCAATCGCCGACCAGTTGATCGCCAAGGGCGTCATTCCTTTGCTAACCACTTTGCCGCCGCGCAACGATGTGGCGGCCGCCGACGCGCGCATGCCCGAGTTCGACACCGTCGTCCACGGCATCGCACAAGCGCGGCAGCTTCCGATAATGGGTCTCGACGCTGCGCTGCGCCAGCTGCCCACCAACGGCATTGGCTCTGACGGTCTGCACCTCAATGTCTTCGCTTCACCGGCGGGAACCTCGCGCGGGTGTGTCTTCACTCATGCGGGGTTGGCCTTTGGGCACAACACGCGCAACCTGCTTGCGCTCGAGATGTTGAGCCGGGCGCGGAACGCAGTCGAAACGTCGATGGCCTCTGATTCAACCGCCGCCAGCCAGCAGGGGGCAGGCACGCTTGCGGATCCGTTCTTGATCACGTCGCTGCCGTTCGTCGATCTGCGCGACACTTCGAAAAGCGGCGCCAACCGCATCTCAACTTACCCAGGGTGCGCGTCGACCACCGACGAGTCTGGGCCCGAGCAGTTGTACAAGCTCGTCGTCAGCCAGCCGACCCCCGTCAAGATCCAGGCGTTCGCGCTGAACGGCGCCGACATCGATCTCCACCTGATGAACAGCCCGACCAGCGGCGCGGGCTGTGTGCTGCGCAACGATCGGCAGATCGCGACCACCCTGATGCCCGGAACTTGGTGGCTTTCGCTCGACACCCATGTTGTCGCAGGCACCCCGAAACCTGGCGAGTACCTGCTGACGATCGTCCCGCAGTAGGTTCAATACTTGAAGAAGCCGCGGCCCGTCTTTTTTCCCAGCCAGCCCGCTTCCACGTACTGACGCAGCAGCGGGCAGGGGCGATACTTGCTCTCGCCCAGCCCGGCGTGAAGCACCTGAGCAATCGACAACACCGTATCGAGTCCAATGAAGTCGGCCAACGCCAGCGGGCCCATCGGTTGGTTGGTGCCAAGCTTCATTGCCGTGTCAATGTCCTCGGCCGACGCGAGCCCTTCCATCAGCGCGAAGCAGGCTTCGTTCAGCATCGGAATCAACACCCGGTTGACGATGAATCCCGGAAAGTCCTTCGAGACCACCGTCGTCTTTCCCATCTTTTCGGCCAACCCTTTTGTCGCCGCGTACGTCTCGTCGCTCGTCGCCGCTCCGCGGATGATCTCGACCAGCGTCATCACCGGAACCGGGTTCATGAAGTGCATCCCAATCACTGCCTCGGGGCGCTTCGTCGTCGACGCAATCCGGGTAATCGGAATCGACGACGTGTTGGTCGCGAGGATTCCGCCCGGCCTCACGATCGCGTCGAGGTCCTTGAAGATCTTCTTCTTCAGCTCTTCGTTCTCGCTGACCGCTTCAATGCCGACGTCGACAAGAATAAAAAACCCTTCACGATCGTGATCCCGCCCCCGAACGTGACCGGCGCTTTGCACTTGGGGCACGCTCTGAACAATACGTTGCAAGACATTCAAATTCGGCTGCATCGGATGCAGGGATACGTCGCGCTTTGGATGCCGGGGACGGACCACGCTGGGATTGCAACACAAGCCGTAGTTGAACGCCGCTTGAAAGATCTCGAG
>JANOHG010000393.1:0-1217 GCA_031406375.1 Archangiaceae bacterium
GACGCGGGTGCCGCTGAGCCAGCTTGGGCCACCGCTGAAGAGCAAATCAGCTTTGGCGTTTCCCACCAACGCAGCTGCAAAGCAGCAGGCCCAACTCGAGCTGGCGGCGAAGTCAGCCGCAGGCACGCCCCTACAGGCCAGCCCCCGCGTCGACGTGCGCGGCACGAGAGGGGACGAGATGGTGCGTGAGGTCGAGCAGTTCCTCGATCGCGTCTCTCGCGAGGGCGACGAAGCGGCGATCGTCCTCCACGGTCACGGCACCGGTGCGCTCAAGTCGATGTTGCGCGAATACCTCGGCACTTCGCCGTACGTGAAGAGCTTCCGCCCCGGGCAGTCGCACGAGGGCGGCGACGGCGTGACGGTGGTGATCCTGCGCTGACTGCAATCAGCGTCGGCTGCGACCGCCGCCGCGACCGCCACCCTTCTTCCCACCGAATCCACCCTTCGGCTTCTTTCCACCGCCACTTGACGGACGTCCGTGCGGCGATGCCTTCTTTCCTGCGCCTGCCGCTGCTGCGCGAAGTTTCTCGAAGCCGCGTCGGCCTCCGCCCCCGACACCGCGCGGACGTTCGCCGCCATGTCGTTCGCGACCCGCCTCGGCGCTTTTTCGCGGGCCGATCGGCAGCGGCGTCAACAGCTCGAGATCCACCTGCCGGCGCTTGAAGTTGATCGAGTCGACCCGCACCTGCACGCGCATTCCGACCTTCACGAACCGACCGTCACCGAAATAGATCCGCAAGGTGGTGGGATCAAACTCTGCTGCTTCGCCGACCGTCTCACTGCGAACGACGCCCTCGAGAAACAACCCTTCGAGCTCGACGAAGAAGCCGAAGTCGGTCAGCGCAGCGATCGTTCCGGGCAATTGCTCGCCGACGCGGTCCTTCATCATCAGGCAGCTGTAGAAGCCGAGCACTTCGCGCTCGACTTGCATCGCTGCGCGCTCTCGCTCGGAGGCCTGCACGGCGAGCATCTCGAGGCGTTCTCGTTCAGCGTCCACCGCAGGACCCGCGCGCCTGGCGGGGTGTTTCCAAGCGGCCTTCAGCAACCGATGAACGAGCAAATCGGGGTAGCGCCGAATCGGAGACGTGAAGTGAAGGTAGTCGGCTGCGCCCAGCCCGTAGTGGCCCAGGTTCTTCGACGAGTACACCGCCTGCATCATTGATCTCAGCAGCACCTGGTTCAGCGCGCGCTGCTCAGGGTGACCGACCAACTGGGTC
>JANOHG010000405.1:0-1816 GCA_031406375.1 Archangiaceae bacterium
GACCCAGTTCCACGCACGCGAGCCAAAGAACCTTGCCGACTTCCAAATCACCCGCAACACGGTGCTCTTTTCCTGGAAGCATGACGCGATCGCCACCTATGGGGGCAATGGCCTCAAGCTCGACCAGGAAATCACTCTCACGGCCGCGAACAACGTCTTCGGCTTTGGAGACTATGGCGGGGTCGACAACATCAAGCTTGCAAAGAAGATCACCCTCAAGAACAACCTGCTCACCGGCAATCGGCTCTACGACTACCGCGAGTTCAATACGTCGGTATTGGTGAGCGAACTGGAGGACGAGGCAGACCAGTTGACCAAAGAGAGCACCGGCAACATCTCGAAGGAGCTCAAGATTCCGATCGCACCGCGGTGGGCGAACCTTTATGCGGGGCGGGTCGAAGTGTCTCGTGCTGCGGTCGATGCGTCGGCGAAGGCGAGCAACTCGGGCGCGAATCAGTTGAGAGGAATGCTCGGGCTGCCTCTGCAGGCGAACGCCGTGAAGATGGACGCCGAGGTCTGGTTGCCACTGATGAAGGTCGAAGAGGCGCTGCCCGTCGGCGAGAAGCCGTACGAAGGCTTTGGCTGCTCGAGGCCTTCGGACAAGTAGGTGAAGCCTTCGAGGCAGTCGCCAGCGACCCGGTGATGGATGCGGGGTAGATAGGGCTCTGATGCTCCCTCTGCTCGCCACCATCGCGCTGCTCGCCAGCGGCCGCCTCGATTCTCCTTCCACCGACCGCGCCGAAAAATACGCGAAAGCCGCGTTGATTCAGCATGCCAGCCCGCGAGGCGCCGCGCCGCTGATTCGCTTGCACGGAATGCTCGACGAGGTCGATGACCTCAACCTCCTCGCCCAGCCGTACTCGATTCTGCTTTCGCGCCGCGGCACCGAGCCCCACGTGCGGATGCTCGCGCGGCTCTTCTACGCCGACGTCGAGCGCGCCCGCGGACGCACCACCAAAGCCATCGATGTCCTTGAGCCATTGGGTTTCGTGCAGGACTTCTGGGTCACTGGGGGCTTCGATAACGAAGGCAAAGCGGGGTGCGACGTCGACCACGGGCCAGAGTCCGCGCTCGACCTCACCGCCTCGTACCCAGCAAAGGGGCGCGAAATTGGTTGGCGAAAGCTGCCTGCCCGCACCAACGACGGCTTCGTGGACCTTTCGCTGGCGATTCGTCCAGTCACCGAAGTCGTCGCATATGCGTTGACGTTCCTGCAAACCGACCGCGAAACCGCGGTCGACCTCTCGCTCGGAACATCGGGAGCCTTTCGCCTCTTCGTCAACGGCGTGAAGGTCGTCACCGAGAATCGCTACAACCAGCCGCGAATAGACCAGTCGCGGGTGCAGGTGAAGTTGCGCAAGGGTAACAACCGCATCCTGCTCAAGCTTTGCCAGAACACGGGTCAACTCGGCTTTTACCTTCGGCAAGAGCGGGCCCCTTCGTCTGCGGGCGCGGCGAAGGTGGTGCTGCTCGAGACCGTACCCCCGCTCGAAAAGGGCGCTGCGCCCCAGCCCTTCAAGCTGCCGACGCTCACCGAGGCGATGGCGCGGCTGGTGAAGCTTGCGCCCGAGGATGCAGCGCTGCGGGCGGATTACGCGACGGTGTTGGCGTGGACACGCGCGTTCGACGAGCGCGAGCATTTGCCCGCCAATGAAGCAGACACCGCGGCGACCACCGCCAGCAAACAGCTTGGCGTTGCCAACCCGAAGCTTAAGGCCGCCGATGTTGCCGAGCTGCATGGCATCGCTGCTGCGCTGCAGACGGACGACACCAACCTTCGTCGCAGTCATCTCGAGCGGGCGCTGGCGCTCGACCC
>JANOHG010000420.1:0-6326 GCA_031406375.1 Archangiaceae bacterium
CGTCTTCAGCGTGTGTTCCCGGGCGAAGCGTTCGCTGACCAGCATCCGATCGGTGGAATTGAGAAATTCGAGATCGTCAGCCATCTGGCCAACGTCGCGATCAACACCTTCGTAGGTACGAAAGAATCCATCGTCGAGCAGATCAACGCCCATCACGTAAAGGCTCTCACCCGGAGACCCCTTCACCGGCGCGATTGCCGTCATGCTGCCCGCGGCGTGGGTAACGCCTTCGAGCTTCTGCACCTTCTCGAGCAGCGCGTCGTCGAACCCGGTCGGCGTCCCTGCGATGGTGAGGTCGGCTTTTCCCGCGATGGTGTCGATGGTCGATCGAAACGCATCCATCACCGAGGTGTTGATCGCCGCGATGCCGACCATCGTCGCAACGCCCACCGCGATGCCCAACACCGTGATGCTGGTGCGCAGCGGAGATCCGAAGATGTGGCGAAGCGAGATCAGCCGCAGCAGAGCGAACATTTAGGCTCGCAAGCTACTTCAGGCGGCGGCAGATCGAAGCAGTTCATCGCCGATGATCGACCCATCGGCGAGGCGGACGATGCGATCTCCGACTTCTGCCGCGCGCGAATCGTGGGTCACCATCACGACAGTGAGGTTTCTTGCCGCGGTGGCCTCACGGATCAACTTCAAGACCTCGGTTCCCGTTCGTGAATCGAGATTTCCGGTCGGCTCGTCGGCGAGCAACAGCGCCGGCTCAGTCAGCAACGCGCGCGCAACGGCGACCCGCTGCATCTCACCGCCCGACAACTCGTCCGGACGATGGTTGTCGCGCCCATTCAGCCCGACTGACTCGAGCAAGGCATGCGCTCTGGGAATCATCTCATCACGGGTCTTGCCCGACAGCAGCGCGGGGAGAATCACGTTCTCGATTGCGGTCATCGTCGGGAGCAGGTTGAAGAACTGGAAGATGTAGCCGAGGCGATCGCGGCGAAAGGCAGACAGCTGATCGTCGGGCAACTTCGAGATGTCGCGGTTCTCGATTGTGATCGACCCGGACGTCGGAATGTCGAGGGCGCCAAGCAGATTGAGCAAGGTCGACTTGCCTGAGCCCGAGGCGCCCATCACCGAAAGAAATTGCCCCCTAGGCACGGTGAGAGATGCGAGCGCGAGCGCGCGGACCTCGGTCTTCCCGCGGCGGTACACCTTGGTGGCGTTGCGGACTTCAATCACAGCTGGGTCACTCCCTCGCGTTCCGTCCAACCCTCGAGCCCGTTGGGTAACCGGATGCGCGCAAATTTGCCCGATTCTTCCACCAGTCGGACCTTGAGGCCACTGTGGATCTCGAAAGCGACCTTGGCGCTGGAACCCGGGAACTCGCGCACCTGCGCCGTCTGCGCCACCACGATGCCCTCGACGACCGTCGTGGCGACCCAGGCGTGCGCGCCCACCGCGGCACCTGTCGTCCCGCCCACCAGCAGCAGCGTCGCCGCAACTGTTCCTGCCAGTAATCGACCGCTGCGCAGCCAGCGCATCGCGAACATCAGCCCCAAGGCTCCCCACCAGCTGACAAGGAACATCAGTGAGAGACCGCGTTCGTTGGTGGCCCGTACGAGGCGCTCGATGAAGGGGTCGTCAGTGCCTGCACCGACGACCTGATCGACCATCTGCTTTCGCGCGAACGAAAGGTTTGCCTCGATGTCGTCGTCGCGTGAGAGGCGACGGGCACGCTCGAGGTAGACGACTGCTTCGCCCACTTGTCCCGCTGCGAGATGGGTGGTGCCGAGGTTGAAGAGGACGTCTGCTCCACCCATTCCATGGTCAAGCAGCTGAAGATACCCGGCGGTCGCGGCCGCGAAGTCTTGCTTGTAGTAGGCGTCGTTCGCCTGGGCGAAAAGCGTCTGCGCTTCCTGCGGGGTGTAATAGGTCGCCTGGGTGAGCGCGAGGGCGAGCAGGGCACAGTTCATTTCGAATCCCACCCTTCCATCGCGGCCGCGGCGTCATCAAGCGCTCGGCTGCGCGTCGCCGCTTCGCCCATGCCCAAAGCGAACCGCCCCATGTCACATGTCTCAAGAACGGCGAGCACTCGCCTACGGATTTCGGGCGAGACCTTGCTTTGTGTCATCAGCTCATCGAGGTGGCTTCGCTGCAATCCGGTGACGGGCGCAGAAAGCTTCGCTTCGAGAAACGACGCCATCGCCTTCTCGACTTCCGCATAGAAAGCGGCGGTCTTTCCAGCGCGTTGAATCTTGACCGCCTCTGCGAGGCGCGCGCGAGCGGCCTTGGCCTGCCGACGTCGGGTCGCGGTCGGGTCGTTCTTCGATGCGCTTCGGCGTGCGAAGCCGACCAGCGCAAAGCCCAACGACAACCCCAACGGCGCGAGGGCGATTGGAAGAAAAAAGGGCCGGCTGAACAGAGGCGTGGCGGGCGCGCGAAAGCTTCCGGTGTGGCGCAACGATTTCAATCCGGTGGCGACGAGCTGGTTCTTTTGAGTTGGACCCGCGTTCGAAGAGTTGGGAAGCGCGACGACGGTGCTGCCGCCTGCTCCCGGGCTGACGGTTAGGGTGATGGCATCGGTCTGAGAATCCTCGAAGCGTTTGGTCTCGGGATTGAAGAACGAAAACGTTAGGCCTGGCAGGGTGAACGAACCCGTTTGCTGCGCGAGGACGACGTATTCCGTCGTCCGTTTTCCGCCCAGCATTCCCTTGGCTGAGGTGAGCCGGTCGGTGGTTTGCGGCTCGTAGATCTTCAAGCTTGGTGGGCCAGTCAGAGCAGGCACGAGCGCGTTCTTCAAGTTCCCGCGGCCCTCGAGGCTCACCTTTACCTGCACCGGTTCACCCAGCGAGATCTTGGTCTGCGACGCCTCAGCAGAGAGCCGCCAACGACCGACGTTGGTGGTCGAGCCGCCCTTTGGTAATGGCTTGACCTTCAGCGTCAACGGGTTGCCGCGGCGATGCACCCGATGGCCTGCGTATAAGTACCCGGTGGTGATGTCGGCCTCGGCGGCGTCGATGGTCAGGGTGCCCGTCTTCACCGCAAAGAGCGCTCGGCGTCGAAGCAGGTAGGCGCGGTAGGGGACTCCGCCGATGATCTTCTGCTCGGGGCTCAGTTGGGTGGGAGACTCGATGTCTTCGCTCCAGAAGCCTTCGAGCTTGGGCATCGTCACCGAGTCGACCGATGAGAGATCGGCGCGCGAGTAGATGGTGAGCGAGAGGGTGACCTGCTCGCCAAGATAGACTTCTTCTTTGTCGATCGCTGCGCGCAGGAACAGATCCGAGTCAGACCGTGGAATCTGAGGCTCGTCGGCTTGGGGGAACAGGCCATGGAAAGGATCATCGCCAAAAGGTGGAGGGAACGGTGAGCGCGGCGCTTGCGCCTGTGGAGGCGGCGTGGTGCGCCCACGGGTGACTTCGATTTTCAGCGCCTCGGTCTTATAGGTGCGCGAGGCGACCGAGAGGACGGCCGAAGGGATGGTGAGCGTGCCGGTGCGGTTCGCGCGCATCACCAGGGTGTACTTCTGAACGTGCTTGATGTTTCCGGTGCCCGCAGAGCCAATCGAGTAGCTCATTTGGGTCGACTGGCTGCGAGAGAGCACCTCGAGATCTACAGAGGCCGGAAACTGAACTGCGGCGCCGTCGGCAGCGCCCGCCACGACGATCGTCAGGCGAAAAGTATCCTCGGTGCCGACCTTGTCGCGATCGACCGTTTGATAAAACTCGACCTCAGCCAGCGCTGGCACTGCGAGAAACAGTGCTGCGACGGCGCTACCAATCCTTGCCATTGGCCCTCTTGGATCGCTTCTGTTGGAACCGCCACAGTTGCAGATTTTTTTCGCTGGTCTTCATCGAGTCCAACAGTCTGTCGGCTTCGGCCTTCGACATCGCTGTTCCTCCGTCGCTGTCGTCGCCTTGCTCGGCCGCGAAACCTCCATCGCCAGTGCCCTCGCCCCCGTCGCTGCCGCCATCTCCGGGTCGATTCCCTTGTTGCCCGCCGTCACCCTGTTTGTCGTCCTCACCGTGACCACCGTCTGCGCGGCCGCCGTCGCCACCGCCGTCAGCACCGCCCCTGCCTCCATCCGTTCCCCCGTCGCCCAGGCCGCCTCCACCATCGGCTCCGCCATCGCCGCGCCCGGCATCTGCCGAACCTCCGTCGCCTGTTTTGCCCGCATCCGCGCCGCCGTCTTGACCTCCGTCGGGGCGGCCACCGTCTGGGTTTCCCCCATCTGGCGTGCCTCCGTCCTGACCGCTCGAATCCTTTTTTGGGGGCAGACCGCGCAACAGCACTTCGAGGTTGTGACGCGCGAGCTGATCTTTAGGGTCAAGCCGCAGCGCCCGTCGGTACTCGGCGACCGCCTCTTTTTTGTTGTTGAGCGCCGCGTGCACGTTGCCGAGGTTGTAGTGAATGCGCTCGGCAAGCTCGCCCTTCCTGTCGAGCGCGAGCGACTGATTGAAGGCCTTGATCGCCTCTTCATGCTGGCCCAGCTTGTGAAGCGTGGCGCCGCGATTGAATTGAATGGTCGCGTTGTTGGGCAATTCCTTGTCCGCCGCATCGAACTGCGCGAGCGCACGCTCGTATTCGCCACGCTCGAAGGCTTCCATGCCCTGATCGATGAGGGGGTGGTTCTTCTCGAGGGGACCCATCGCCAGCGTTGACGCAGTAGTCAAAACCCCGAGGGCAGCCACCCAACGGTTCACGACAGCCGCCTCCGCCACGAGGGGACGACAATGAAGGCCAGCCCAAGTACGACGAGCCCTGCGAGCACGAAGGGTTGATACACCTCGGCGTACTTCACCGTCAGGCGGCTTTCGAGCTCGCTTTTTTGCATCTTGTCGATGATCTGCACGACCTCGCTCATTGCCACCGACTTGGGTTGGTGAAAGAAGTCGCCTCCAGTTGCCTCAGCGATGCGCTGAAGCCCGGCGCGATCCAGGCGGGTCATCACCGTCGAGCCGTTCTCGTCTTTCTTGTAGCCCACCAACTCGTTGTGCTTGTTGAGAATGGGAATTGGCTCGCCCGTCTCGCTGCCAATGCCCACGGCAAGCACTCTGACGTTGGCTTCCTTCAGCGCATCGACTCCTTCGGTGATTTCGCCTTCGAGATCTTCGCCATCCGAGATGAGGACCACCACCTTGTCTTTGGCTCCACGGTCGGCGCTGTCGAGCACCTGGCGCGAAAGCAACAACGCCGCCCCGATGTTGGTTCCACCCTGAGCCATCGATTCCGGGTCGATGGCGCGCAGGAACATCTTCGCCGCGGCGTAGTCGCTGGTGAGGGGGCACTGAATGAAAGCGTCTCCGGCAAAGGCCACCACCGCGACGCGATCGCCTTTGAGCTCATCGAGCAGGGTGGTGAGCTCGAGCTTGGCGCGTTCTAGCCGTGAAGGTTGAACGTCACGAGCGAGCATCGACCTGCTCGAATCGATGGCGACTACCACGTCGATGCCGCGCCGCTTGGTGAGCTCGGAATGACTTCCACACTGCGGCTGAGCCAGCGCGAACCCGAAGCAGGACAGCGCGACCAAATAAAGGGAGGACTGAATGGCCGGCAACGCGATTGACACCCCCGGCGTCAGCGCGCCGAGCCGCGACGGAATGGCTTTTGCGACCCGCGCGCGCCGGGTGAGGGCGAGGCCGAACGCGAGCGATCCCAGCACGATCGCGACCGCGATCGTGGCCAGGTACCAGGGGTGCGCGAGCCCCAACTGGTAGCCAAGCAAGCTGAAGCGCCAGGGTGTTTCTGCCGCCAGGAGCATCATGGAAACACCCTGAACAGGGTTGCCCGCAGCAACAGCTCGAGGGCAAGCAGGGCGAAGCCCCACAACAGAAGAGAATGAAATTCCTCGAGGTACGTCGCGGTTGCCCCACCCGCCATCAGCTTGGTGCGTTCAAGCGAGTTGAGGATTTCCTGCAGGCCCTTCTTCAGCGTTTCGCGATCGGTGGCGCGGTAGTATTGACCGCCGGTTTCACTCGCGATGGTCTGGAGCAGCTGGGGGTTAACCGGGATGTCAACGTCCCTCCAGGCGGTGTTGCCAAACAGGTCTTGGCCGCTGGGAAAGGGCACCTTGCCGCCCTTGCCGACGAGGATGGTGTAGATTGGGATTTTCAACGCCTTCGCCATCGCCGCAGCATCCACGGGTGAGATTTTTCCCGCGTTGTTGTCGCCATCGGTGATCAGCACGACCACCCGGCTCTTGGCGTCGGAATCACGCAGCCGGTTAAGCGACGTCGCCAACGCGTCGCCGATTGCCGTGCCATCTTCGAGCACGCGCGTGCGCAGCTGCTTGACGACTTCCTTCAGCACGCCGTAGTCGAGCGTCAGCGGGGCCTGGGTGTAAGCGGCGCCAGAAAACACAACGAGGCCGATGCGATCGTTGC
>JANOHG010000435.1:0-2424 GCA_031406375.1 Archangiaceae bacterium
CCGAGACATCGGCTGACGGGAACTTCACTCTTCAGCTTTCGGCCTTTCAGGTTCGCGCGGAGGCCGATCGGTTGGTCGCCAATCTTCGCGACAAGGGCTACGCCCCGTTCATCGTCGAGGCAATGCTGCCTTCCAAAGGCACTTGGTACCGGGTGCGCATGGGACGGTTTCCGACTCGGGAAGCAGCGGGGCGTTACCTGGCCGACTTCAAGCGCGAGACCTCGATTGACGCGATTGTGACCGGCACCCGCTAGCTTTCGGAATTCGGGTTCTTCGTCCACTTGTCGACGTTGCCGTCGCCGTCGAGATCCTCTCCGACGCGATCGACTTGGTCACCTTCCCAGTACTCCCAATAGTCAACTCGACCATCACCGTTGGTGTCGCGCTCTTTGCGCACCAGCTTGCCCTTTTCGTAGAACTTCCAGAGTGACGGCTTGCCCGAAGACGACAGGTCCGATTCTTTGCGAACGATGACGCCCTTTTCGTAGAAGTTAACCTGGTCGATTTTTCCGTCGAAATCGAGGTCGAGCGCTTCTTTCACTATCTGCTCTTTCTCGTCGTAGCTGCGCGCGACGTCGACCTTGCCGTCCCAATTCAAGTCGAGTTCCTTGCGAGAAAGGCGGTCGAAGTCACGACCCTCGGCGGTCTTCGCGGGCAGGGTGAACGCCCAAACGTCAGGCTTCTTGTCTCCGTTGAGATCGAACTCAGAGACTTTTTCGTTGCCCTGAACTTTTTGGTGAATTTTCTCGGCTTCCTTGTCACCGTCGTCGGATCCCTTCCCGTCGCTCTTCTGCGCGTCTTTGGTGGAGGAACACGCCACCAGTGCAAAGCTGAGAAGTACCGCAATCCGTCTCATTTTTTGACCTCCGTGACACTCGACATACCGTCACATACGTCCATGCCGCGCAAGAAGATCAGCACCACCATCTACATCACGCCCGAGCAAAACGAACGGCTCAAGGCGCTCAACGCAAAGACCAAGGTTCCGGTCGCTGAATACATTCGCCAGGGAATCGATCTCGTCCTCGAGAAGTACAAGTCACAGCTGCCAGGCCAGTCGACCTTCGACGATCTCTAGGTGTATAGCCGAAGCGAATGATGAGCTCGATGCAGGGCAAGCGCATTGTGGTGATGGGTGGGTCGGGTTTTCTTGGCTCCCATCTTTGCGACAGATTGCTTGCCGACCAAGCGGCCCTCGTCCTCTCGATCGACAATCTGGTAACGGGCAGTGAAACCAACCACGCCCACCTGAAGAACGAACCGCGCTTCGACTTCCTCAGGCAAGACGTTTGCGACCCGATGTTGGTCGCGGGGCAGATCGACTACGTCTTCAACCTCGCCTCCCCTGCGTCCCCGATCGACTACGCCGAACTGTGGTTCGAGACGATGCGCGTCGGGTCAGTTGGCACCCAACGCGGCCTTGAACTCGCTGAGGCAAAGAAGGCGGTGTTTTTTCAGGCCTCGACTTCTGAGATTTACGGCGACCCGCTCGTCCATCCGCAAACCGAAGACTATCTGGGCAACGTCAACCCAATTGGCCCGCGTGCGGTTTACGACGAAGCCAAGCGCTATGGCGAAGCGCTGGTCGCTGCGTTCAGTCGCAAGCGCGGCTTGGCGACTCGAATCGTCCGCATCTTCAACACCTACGGCCCACGAATGCGCCTCAACGACGGGCGCGTGGTGCCTGCGTTCGTCAGCCAAGCGCTACTAGGCCAGGACTTCACGATTTTCGGAGACGGGTCGCAAACGCGCGCATTCTGTTACGTCGATGACGAGGTCGATGGTTTCATTCGCCTTGCGCTTTCGGACGTCACGCAACCGGTGAACATCGGCAACCCCGTCGAGCTGACGATGATCCAGTTTGCCGAAGCGGTGCGAAGGGTCGCGGGCGGAGGAGGAAAGCTCGTCTTCATTCCGCTGCCGAAGGATGACCCCAAACAACGCAAGCCCGACATTACCCGTGCGCGGACACTGCTGGGGTGGGAACCGAAGGTGCCTCTGGAACTTGGGCTCAAAAAGACGATCGACTATTTCCGCACGATTGTTCGGTAGCGCTGGTGCGACAGCCCGGAAGTCCGTGCGTGGATCGACGGCCCAGCCATGCACGGACTTCCAGGCTGTCACACCAGCTTCCCGCAAATAAAACGGGCAGGCCCTCGCGAAGAGAACCTGCCCACGCCAGCCGTTCAGCTCACGCCCGGATTTCCGCGGGCTTCGCCTCTTCGGTTGTCGCAGCCGCTGCCGGCTTCCAGGGCGAAGTCTCGAGCGTCAGGTCGAGCACCTCATCCATGCGGGTAACGAAGTGGAATTCGAGCTCCTTCTTCGCCTGCTCGGGGACATCGACCATGTCCTTGCGGCAACGCTCGGGAAGCACGATTCGCTTGATGCCTGCGCGGTGGGCCGCCAACACCTTCTCTTTGATGC
>JANOHG010000443.1:0-6564 GCA_031406375.1 Archangiaceae bacterium
TTCGTCATCACCGCGCTCAACCGTGAGATGGAAGGCGATGAGTTCGGCGATGATTTGAACGGCGATCAGGCCCGGATCGCGAAGCTGCTGATCAAACCGCCTGATGCTCAGAAAAACCCTCTGTTGCAGCGGCTCGAGAAAGAGAAAAGCTCGGGCGAGATGGCCGTCAAGCCAAGAAACGCCGATGGGCAGATGGGCACGAAGGACGCGGTGAAGCGATCAGCCCACGCGGCGCCTAAAGGGGATCCGAACAACAAGGATCAAGCGCGGCTGTTGGTACAGCAGGTGCTCGGAGGCACCGGCGGCGGCATCTCGACCATCTTCGGACACCAAGGCCTGGGTGGTGAGTTGAAGATCGCGATGGGCAACATGTTCGGAGCGGCGCCGGGTGACGCGCGGGGCTTCGGTGGACTCGGACTTCGTGGTTCTGGCTCAGGCGGTGGCGGGCTGGGCGACACAATCGGCATTGGTGACATTGGCACCAAGGGTCGCGCTGGAGGCAAGGGCAACTACGGATCGGGGGTCGGTGTATTGGGTGGCAAGAAGGACGTCGACATCGGAATCACGTCGTCGGAGCCGACGGTGGTGGGGTCACTCGACAAAGAACTTATTCGGAAGGTCATTCACGCTCACCGGGGCCAGATCCGCTACTGCTATGAGAGCCAGTTGAACCGGTTCCCCAAGCTGGAAGGGACGGTTACGGTAAAGTTCGTCATCTCGGCTGCTGGTTCGGTTGCGACCTCTCAGGTTGCAGCTTCCACTGCGAGCAACGCTGAACTCGAAACCTGCGTCGCAGGTCGGGTAAAGACGTGGATGTTCCCCAAGCCGAAAGGTGGAGGCGTGGTTGTGGTGACCTACCCGTTCACCTTCAAACAGTCTGGACAGTAGCTGAATTTAGGTTCGGCACCTCATGCGCGCTCGACCGATGTGGTTGATCAGCAAGGCCTTGACCTCTGGCAGGTTCCATCGGGCGACGACTCAGAACTGATCGAGGATCGTGGCGCCCTGCTCGATGCCGTCGATTCGCTTAGCTGCCTGAGTCGTAAGCTGGAGCATCCAGGTCGCTTTGCGGGGCGGGACACCTGGGCCTTCAGGCGGGTGGCCGCTCCTCGCTCCTCGACAGCGGCGTTGGCACCGGCCATGCGCCAACGCGAATGGACGATTTACGGAGCTTGTCGAGGAGACCGATCACGTTGGCGCAGCGGAGCGATGCGCGAGATGACCCAACCCAACCACAGCGTCGGCGCAGCGTCAGCACAACGTCAGCGGTACCCGGCGTCGGCTCGCGCGCGCATGCGCGGCATGCTGCTCGGCGCTGTCGACGTCAGGGTGGCCAAGGAGGACAGTGCCGACGACCGGCGGCGAGTCGGTGATGCCGAGGTCCGCGGTGATCGCGTCAGCGACCAACAGCAGGCCGTGATTGAGGCAGGCGCCGAGTCCGCGTGCGTGCGCGAGCACGGCGAGGTGGTACGCGTACAGCTGCGTCCCAGCGGCCGTGACCCCGGCCTGAATCGGCCCCTGGGTGCGCTCGATCTCCTCGCGCGATGGCAGGTGTGGCGCTGCCACGTGCTCTTTCAACCAGGCATCGGCGAGCGCTATCCGCTCAGCGGGGACAGGCGGTTCCTCGGCGTGGATGAGCAGAAGCCAGGGACGCCCCCGCGTGCGTCCTTCCTCGGCGATCATCCTCGCCGCCGCCGGCAGGGCGTCTTCAGGCCCGAGCGTTTGCTGCCGCGCGCGCTCGACCAGCGACCAGATCTTTGGCAGCAGCGCGTTCCAACAGCGCTCCTCGTAGTGATCGAGGAGGGCGCGTGCGCGTTCGGGCGCCACGGCCGTGACCCGCCACGGCTGCGCATTTCCGCCCGACGGCGCCCACGCAGCGTCGTCGACCAGTTGCGTCAACGTCTCCGTCGGTACCGCATCGTTCTTGAAGTGCCGCACTGAACGGCGTCCGCGCAGCGCGTCCTCGATGTCCATCATCAGATCCTCAGCGCTGCCTGCCCATGCGCCATCTTGGCGCGGTCAGCGGCGCAGCGCCAGCACCGCGCCGACGACCTTCCCTATGACAAGGTCGTTCATCTCTGCTTGAAGTTGAAGTTCACCGAGATTTGAGCCACGCGGGGTTGCTGAGCGCGGGAAGACAACCACGACCTACTTCTGTTGTGGTGCGAAGGGCGCTGCCTGAAAAACACTCAGAAGGTGCGCGGAAGCTCCAAGCACAACCATCTACGGCCGCAAACATGTCGCGCACATTCGCAATGCCGTGGTGGAGATGCGGGTGTCCGGGTGATCAACAACCGAGTCTAAGGGTGGGGCAGTGGAAAGCCGTGGCGCGAGTGGAGTGCCTGCAGAATCGCGTCCTTGCCCGAAATGAAGAGCTGTTCCGCGTGCTTTCCTGTCGCCAAGTCAGGACTGCTCCCACGAGCCAACAACAAGAGCGGCAATGATTGGTTCGACTCGCCGACTACTTCGATCACCGAATGGCGCGGTCGGGGCCACGCTACCCGTTCGACGATGAGCCTGGAGGCCAACGCGGGGAACGAACCAAGGATTCCTTCCAGTAGAGCGCAGTGCCAGCAGTAGAACCGCTCTCCAGGAAAGGCTGGGTCCTCGAAACCCGGGGCCAGCAGGAGGAGTTTGTCGCGTGCGTCGGACGGCAGGTCCATGCGCTGCTTTTGGGCTGGGCCGGTTCTGATGTCCAGGTCGCCCTCATCGGGAAAGCCCCGGCAGAACCGAGGCTTTCATGGAAGCTCCATCAAGACCGCGAGTCGGGCGTACTTCGTTTCTGTTCATGCACATCCTCGCGCCCGTGCTCGTCGTGGTTCAGGGAAGAGCGCGACCTGTGCCGACGGGCGCGGTGGTCTAGACGTGAGCGGGTAACTGCCGGCCTTCTTTGGCCGACTCAGCGGAAGAAGTTCATCAGGCCAGTGACCAGCGCTTCAGCGCGGTGCGTCGAGCGCCGAACCAACCTCGGGTCTGCGCCACCGACGAGGCAGGGGCAAGCGCCCGTCCGTTCGAGCGCATCCAAAAGCACTTCGCTAAGCTCAAGTCGATCCCCGTGAGAGACGAAGCCGGCCGCGAGCTGGGCCCATACCTTTTGGTCAGTCGGCTCGCGGCAGGCGGAATGGGTGAGGTCTACGTCGGAGTCCGGCGCGGCATCGGCCAGTTCCAGAAGCCGCTGGCGGTAAAGCTGCTGCTGCCGCACCTCACCCTCAACCCCAAGGCGGTGCAGCGCTTCCTCGACGAAGCGCGCCTGTCGGCGCGGATGAGTCACCCCAACGTCGCCCAGGTCTTCGACGTCGGCTTCGTCGACGATCGCTATTTTCTCGCGATGGAGCTCGTTCGCGGCGCATCCCTCTCGTCTTTGATCTCCGCGCTCGGCTCTGCCCCGCAAGGCGCGTCGGCCGAGTTGATCGCTTACATCGGCCGCGCCCTCAGCGATGGGCTGCACCATGCGCACGAGCTGACCGACTCGAGCGGGCAGGTGCTCGAGGTCGTCCACCGCGACGTCACCCCGCACAACGTGCTGGTGTCGGTCGATGGTGGCGTGAAGCTCACCGACTTTGGCGTCGCGCGGATGCTCGATGGAAGCTCTGAGACCTCGCCGGGGGCCGTCATCGGCAAGCTCGCCTACATGGCCCCCGAGCAGTTGCGTGGAGAGGCCGTCGATCGCCGCTCGGACGTCTTCGGCGTCGGCGCAACCCTCTTTCACCTCGCCACCCTTCGACGTCCTTTCGGAGCCGGTGGCGGCGCGATGCTGGATCTGAACGCGCTGCGGCCGGATCTGCCGCGGTCTCTGCGAGAGACGATTCTTCGCTGCCTGGCCGCGTCTCCCGTCGAACGGTTCCTCAGCGCGCGTGCGTTGCGCGACGCGTTGCCGCACGCTCCCGGAGGCGAAGAGCTGCTTGGCGCCCTGGTCAAAGAGCTCTGCGCCCGAACGGTGCAGCGGCTCGACGAGCAGACGATCTACCCCACCGAGACCGGCACCGAGCTGCTGTCGAGCGCTTCGGCAGTTGGGACCTCCGACGTGCGGCGAGGCCGGTCGCGGGGGTGGTTGGGTCTCGCCGCGGCGGCTGTCGTCGCCATCGTCGCGGGCGTCGGGCTGCTGAGCTCGCGCGAGCCTCCGAAGGTCGCCCAGGCGCCTCCGCTACCGTCGATCGAAGCCGAACCGCCAACATTGCAGGAACGTCGAGCCCCAGAACCCGAGCGGCGTGAGCCTCCTCGCCGACCTGCGCCTCCGCCCGCGGCAGCGCGTGCGCGGACGAAGCCCGTCGCGGTCGGGACGGGATTTCTATCGATCGATGCGCGGCCGTGGGCGAGCGTCTTTGTCGACGGCACCAAGGTCGGTGACACACCCCTTGCGGCACTGCCAGTCGAGGCGGGAAGACACCGGGTGAAACTCGTGAACCCCGAGACCGGCAAGGAGCACGAGGAGCAAGTGACGGTGAAGGCCGGTGAGAAGAGCTTCTTGAAAGCCGATCTTAGGGTGCAATAAAGCCCCGATGAGTCGATCTCTGCTCGACACCGAAGGGCTGAGCCTTCACCACGACGAACCGTTGACCGCGGTGCGCGTGGTCGTCAAAGGCGCCGACCTGTCGGTGCTGCTCGAGCGCGGCTCGCTCACCGTTGGCAGCGGCAGCACGTCCGACCTGCGCCTTGACGATAAAGCCGTCTCACGCCAGCACGTGGTGCTCGAGTTGTTGCCCGGCGCGCTGCGCGTCAGAGACCTGGGCAGCCGCAACGGCACCAAATACCTTGGCGCACGAATCGACGTCGCCACCGTGCCTCTGGGAGGCACGATTCAGCTCGGCCGCACCACTCTTCGCTTCACGCCCGAAGCCACGGCGCAGACCAAAGCGTCGACCGCGGACGCGCCGGCTTCGCTCATCGGTCGGGCTCCGGCGATGCGCCGCCTCTTCGCGCGGATCGCCCGGCTTGCCACCAGCGAGGCCAGCCTGCTCATCGAAGGCGAGAGCGGCACTGGAAAAGACGCGATCGCCCGCGCGATTCACCAGGCGGGACCGCCCAACCGCCCGCTGGTGGTGTTCGACTGCGCGGGCGTCAACCCCAACCTGATCGAGTCCGAGCTGTTTGGCGTCTCGAAAGGTGCCTTCACCGGCGCAGATCGCGCGCGCGCCGGAATCCTCGAGCAGGCCACCGGAGGCACGCTGCTGCTCGATGAGCCCGCCGCGTTGTCGCTCGAACTTCAACCGCGGCTGCTGCGGGTGCTCGAGGCCCGTGAGTTCCGGCGCCTGGGTGAGAATCTCGTCCGCAAGGCCCACTTCCGGGTCATCGCCACCACCCAGGTTTCACTCGAAGCGGCCGTCGCGCGCGGCACCTTCCGCAAGGACCTGCTCTACCGGCTGGCCGTCACGCGCCTGCTCGTGCCTCCTTTGCGAGAGCGCCGCGAGGACGTCGCCGCGCTGGCGATTCACTTCGCCGCCCCGATGGGCCTCGAACGGTCGACGTTGGCTGCGATGCAGTGTCACCCGTGGCCGGGCAACGTCCGCGAGCTGAAGAGCGCCGTCGAACGAGCGCTGGTGGGGCTCGACGCGCCGAGCCCGATGACGAACCTCGCGGCCAACCCGTCGTTTCTCGAGGCACGTGAAGAGCTGCTGCGCGACTTCGAGCGCCAGTTCCTCACTGCCCTGCTCGATCGCCACCGCGGCAATGTGTCCGCCGCCGCGCGAGAAGCGAAACTCGCCCGCTCGTTCCTCTACAAGCTGCTCCAGAAACACCAGCTGGCTGACTGACCTCGATCGAGGTCATTGGAGCGGCGCCCCCCAGCGCCATTCCCCCGCCAGGCATTTCCAAAAACAATTCAACCCATTTGATTCATTCGGGTTTTGCCTCGCACCATGCAGGCATGCACGTTGCGCAGGGTCCCTGTCGTCGGCCCCTCGAACCCGGAGCTAAAAACATGAAAGCCAAATCTCTGTATCTGACGACCCTCACCCTCGTCGCCACTGTCGGGTGCGCGGGACTCGACGACGTCCCAGGCACAGGCAGCGGCAAAGAGCGGAGTGCCGCAACCACCTGCCCGAGCTCACCCGCCGGCAAGCTGATGAAGCACGCGATCTGCCTTTGTGACGGGTTCAGCGCAGTCGGCAAAGGAATCACCACGACGGCGACGGCCGGTGGGGTCGCCAACGTCGCCCTCAACGGAGTCGCCCACGTGGTCGGCCACTACGACGTGCAGGGCAGCCTGCTCGCCTACAAGGGCATCGAAGGCGTGGGCAACCTCCAGGTGCGTGACGATGCGATTACCTTCGGATCTGCGGTGGGAGTCGGCCGGATCACGGTGGGCAAGGATCTCGCTATCAAGGGCGACCTGGACAAGGTCGGCTTCCTCGCTGTCGGCGGGAAGTTGAAGGTGGGCGGCCGTTCGCAGCAGCTCGGACACGCGCCGCCGCTGACCGTCGCGGCCTTCGACGTCGCCGACGCGATGCCGTGCGGCTGCGATGCGGCCTCGAAGCTCGACATCGTGAAGAAGATCTCGGACGCGAAGGGCAGCCAGAAGGTGTCGGCGATCGCGTCGGTCGGTGACCACAACCTCACCCTCAAGTC
>JANOHG010000480.1:0-2317 GCA_031406375.1 Archangiaceae bacterium
GAAAATCAGATCCCACGCGCGCTCGGCGATCGACAGGGGAGAAACCGGCAAGGAGGCAGCGGCGGCAGCAGAAAGCTGCGGATACAGGGCCCTGCGCGAGGCTTCCTTCTGCCCTTCGGTGAGCATGTCATCGTGCAGCAGCTGTGGCACCACGAAGACGTCTCCCAGATCGACGAGACCGAGCGTGTCCATCTGCGCGCTCCAATCGGGATGCTCTTCGAGCAGCCTGGTGCGAATTGCCTGCGGGCCCAGATTCGCGCCGCGCGAGAAGCCGGCTCCGACGTCGCTGGGGATTCCAAGCATCACCCCTTTCGCGGTCGAAATCCGGTCGAGCGCGGCGAGGAACTTCTGTTGCACTTCCTCTTGCGTCGTCACTGCGTACAGTTGCTGCTGCAGCGCCTGTTGTTCGGCCTTACCAGTTGAGACGAGGTACAGCCCTGCGCCGGCGGGGCGCAGAAGGGCGGCAAGCTCTTGCAGCGGGGTCATCATCCCTGGGCGTATAACGCGGGCCCTTTGCACAGTCCCCCCTTACTCAAGCGGGTCAAGCGCGCGGTGCGCTACGCAATGTTGCGCGCGGCGGCTGCTGTGCTTTCGAGCCTCCCTCTTAGCTGGGTGTCGGGCCTAGGAGCCGCGTTCGGATCGGTAGCCCATCGAGTGGCCGGTGGCGAACGGCGCAAGGCACTGGCGTCGTTGCGTCTGGCGTACCCACAACAGTCGGACGCCGAACTTTTAGGCCTCGCCAAACGCTGCTTTCGCCACCTGGGCCGGAGCCTGTTCGAGCTGGTCTGCATCCGACAGCTCGATCGACAGGCAGAGCACTGGGTTCGCTGGGACGCGCGCGATCGCTCGGTGTTGGACACGGCGCTCGCGCGCAAGAAGGGGGTTGTCTTCGTCAGCGGCCATCTGGGCAGCTGGGAACTGCTCGCCCGGCGCGTTGCGCTCGCGGGGTACCCGTGCCAGACGATTGCGAAAGAGACGACCGACCTGCGCACGACCGCGATGATCGAAGAGTTCCGCGCGTCATCGAACCTCAAATCTATCTGGCGCGGGCGACCCGGCGCGGCGAAGGCGATGCTCCGCGCTCTGAAAGATGGGCAGATCCTCGGGCTGCTCATCGACCAAGACACCGACGTTCAATCGGTCTGGGTGCCGTTCTTCGGACACCCGGCAAAGACGCCGCGCGCGGCCGCCGACCTCGCGCTGCGCACTGGCGCGGCGGTGGTGATGGGGTTCTGTCGCCGCGAGGCGGATGGCCGGTATCAGCTGTCGATGCACGAGCTGGCGACAGCTGGGCTCGACGCGCAGACGCTCACCGCGCTAATGACGGCGCAAATCGAGGCAGCGGTTCGCGCCGCTCCGGAACAGTGGGTGTGGATGCACCGACGGTGGAAATCGCCGCCGCCCGTGCTCGAGCGGACGTGAGCGCGCACCGTGGCTACGAGTGCTTTCCCGGCATCGATTTCGCGGCCAGCGTTCAGGTCGCAAGACCCTAGTCTAGTGCTCACCGTCACCCGGTGCTGGGTCGACACCGCATCCTGCTCAGCCGCGCAGCTGCTCGACGAGCGCTTCTGATTCCGCGAGGCATTGCGCGACCCGCGCATGACACTTCTCAGTGAGCAGATCGCGGTCGGCCAGTGTGAGCGATTGGGTCAAGAACGGCTCGCCGATTACCAGCGCTGCAGGCCTCGCCTGGATGGCGACCCTTCCGCTGGGAAGGATGTCATGGGTCCCAGCGATGGCTGCCGGCACCAACGGAACACCCGCTTCGATGGCGAGAACTGCCGCGCCTTTCTTGAAGGGCGAAAGCTTGCCGTCCTTCGAGCGGGTGCCTTCGGCGAAGAAGACGATGCTCACTCTTTCCTGAACCGCGCGCACCGAGTCTTTGAGCTTGGATTTGTCGGCATCGCTTCCGGTGCGATCGATAAAGACATTGCCCGCGCGTTCGAGTGCGTAGCCGAACAATGGAATCTTGCGCAGCTGCCGCTTGGCGATGAACCTCATATGCCGGCGGATGTGAGCGAAGAGCACCAAGGCATCAAAATGCGACTGGTGGTTGACCGCGAGCACGAAGTGCCCTGCCGGCAGGTTCTGAAGACCGCGCGCCTGGTGGCGAACGCCTGACGCGGCGAGAATCGTCCGTGCCCAAACGTTGAGCACCGGATCCATCGTCTCTTCTCCGATCAACGACAGCGCCGAAACCACCGGAGACGCCACCCCGGTAATCCCCACCGCGGCAGATCCAGCGAACAACGTGCGCATCAGTTGCTTCAAAGAAAGTCTCCGGCCGGAAAGAGCAGCACGTCTGCCAACTGTTCAG
>JANOHG010000492.1:0-1095 GCA_031406375.1 Archangiaceae bacterium
CAGAGGTCGCTCCGTATTCGAAGACGGGAGGACTGGGAGACGTCGCGGGTGCGCTGCCTGCGGCACTTGCCGCACGTGGTCACCAGGTGCAGGTCGTCACGCCGCGTTACGGCTGCGTCTCGACGCAGGGTTTGGGCCCCGCGCAGGAGCCGTTGACGGTGCAGTTTCCGTTCGGCTCGGTGGTCGCCCGCTTTCGCCACCTGCCCCTGAGCGAACGGCTGCAGCTGACCTTCGTCGAAGAAGACACGTTTTTCGCCAGTCGCGCGGACCTTTACGGACATCGCGACGACGCACGTCGGTTCGGCTTTTTTGCGATGGCAGCGCTCGCTCATTCGAGGGCCAGCGGGTTCGAGCCCGAGGTCGTGCACCTTCACGACTGGCAGCCTGGGCTGGCCGCCCTCGCGCTGCGGAACTCATTCGAAAGCCGCGCCCGTTGCGTCACCACGATTCACAACCTCGCCTACCAGGGAAACTTTCCTCGTGCGGCGATGCCCGAGCTCGGAATTCCCTGGTCGCTGTTCAATCCTCAAGGGGTCGAGTTCTATGGGCACCTGGGCTTTCTGAAGACCGCGCTCTTCTACAGCGATGCGATTACGACCGTTTCCCCGTCGTATCGGCTCGAGGTGCTGACGAAGGATGGGGGAGAAGGCTTCGACGGTTTGCTGCGGCACCGGGCGGCGGCATTCACGGGGATCCTCAACGGCATTGACGACAAAGCGTGGAACCCCGACGCAGATTCCCACCTGGCGGCGGCCTTCTCGCGCGATGACATCAGCGGAAAAGAGCACTGCACCCGCGCGTTGCTCAAAGAGTTCGGACTCTCGGTGGGGCCGCGCGCGCCGGTGTTCGGCTCAGTGGGTCGAATGACCGAGCAAAAAGGCGTCGAGCTGTGGCAGCAGGTGGTGCAGCAGCAGCTGGCGCGTGGTGGCAGCGCGGTGGTGTTGGGCAGCGGTGAGAAGCACTTCGAGGACAAGTGGCGCGAGCTGGCGCAACAGCACCCTGGCCGGCTCGGGGTGAAGATTGGGTTCGACGAGGGGCTCGCCCATCGGATCGAAGCGGGAAGCGACTTTTTCGTGATGCCCTCGAAGTTCGAGC